>CATITK010000088.1 GCA_949545755.1 Polaribacter sejongensis
ACTACTTCTGTTTTCTTCAGATAATTGTGGGTTTTCTGTATTTTGATAAATAAAACCTAATTTTAAATTTAAGTTTCCAGTAGGAATTACTTCTACAGCGGTACTTCCAAAAATGGTTTTAAAAAATTTAGAGTTTACATAGTACTTAGGTAAAAGATTTTTTTGTGCCTCTTTTGCTCCCTTTTTTTTAGTATTTCTTGCGCTTATTTTTTCTTTGAAATACTCCTTCATATCTCTCTTTAAACGATACTCAGCATATTCTTTAGGAGTAAGGTATATTGGAGTTCGTGTATTGTAATCTCCTATTTTTTCGATAATTACATATTTGTTTAAGTCAGTATCAAAAAAAATTTCTTTTGTTGCTAAGTAATCTAAAAACAAACCACCTGTTTGCTCTTTTTTAAAGTTATATCTTAATTTTATGGAGTCTTTTTTTACAGATAAAGAATCACTTTCCTTATTTGTTTGCGCACAGAGAGAAATGTTTACTAAAAAAATAAAAGCAAGAAACAGTAATGTATTTTTGAAAAAATTATTCAATTTATTATAAGTTTTTTAAAGCTAATTTTATTAATTTTTCAACAGAAGCATCTGGATTTTCTTTTAAAACCATGGCAAGGATTTTATCCGATTGCTTTTTATTAAAACCTAAAACCTCTAAAGCAGATAACGCTTCATCTTTGTTGGTATTGCTTGTAAACGCAGAAACTTCATCAATATTAAATGTTTTTAAAATTTTATCCTTTAAATCTACAATAACTCTTTGCGCTGTTTTTGCGCCAATCCCTTTAACAGATTGAATTAGTGGAATATTTTCTGTTGCAATTGCGTGCTGTATTTCTTCGGAAGTCATCGAAGATAACATTGTTCTCGCAATACTTGGTCCTACACCAGAAACAGAAATTAATAATTTAAAAACTGCTCTTTCTGTTTTAGTGATAAATCCAAAAAGGGTGTGTGCATCTTCCCGAATCGATAAGTGGGTATATAAAACCACTGCTTCATCTTCGGGTAAACCCGAAAAAGTATTTAACGAAATATGGAGCAAATAGCCAACACCATTACAATCTACAACAACTTCTGTTGGGCTTTTCTCTACTAATCTTCCTCTAACTTGTGTAATCATAGAATTCTTTTTTCAGGCTTCAAAAGTAATAATTTATTTATTCTTTTCTCTTTGCTGTGCATCTACGGCTGCTAAAGCTGCCATATTTACCATTTCATCAACACTGGCGCCCAATTGCAAAACGTGTACGGCTTTACTTAAACCTAAAATGATTGGACCAATAGATTCCGCTCCTTCAACTTGTTTTAGTAATTTATAGGTAATGTTTGCAGACTCTAAATTTGGGAAAATTAAAACATTTACTTTTTTTCCATTTAATTTTGAAAAAGGAAATTCTTTTGCCAACATTTCTGGGTTTAAAGCAAAATCAGCTTGAATTTCTCCATCTACAGTTGCATTGGGGAAATGACGGTGGATATAAGAAACTGCTTCTCTAATTTTTTTAGAAGTTTCCGAATTTGAAGAGCCAAAATTAGAAAAAGACAACATCGCTACATTTGGTTTCATTCCAAACATCTTTGCTAAGCTAGAAGTCATTTGAGTAATTTTTACCAAATCTTTTGCAGAGGGATTGATGTTAATCGTAGTATCTGCTAAAAATATTGGGCCTTGTTTTGTTAACATTAAATTACAAGCGGCAACTCTAGAAATGCCAGTATCTTTTTTTATCAACTCTAATATTGGTTTTACAACAGTAGGATAGGGCCTAGAGTATCCAGTTATTAGAGCATCAGCTTCATTTTCATTCACCATCATTGCAGCAAAATAATTGCGTTCACGCATTAAGTTTTTTGCGTCAGATAATGTTTTTCCTTTCCGTTGTCTGCTTTTCCAATAAATTTCACCAAAACGATTTCTACGCTCGGTTTCTTCATCTGTCTTTGGGTCGATAATAGGCACATTTGCTGTAAAGCCAATCTCTTCCATTAATTCTAAAATAACTTCTTTTCTTCCTAATAAAATAGGTTTTCCTAGTTTTTCATCATGAATTCTTTGTGCTGCTTTTAAAACATCTAAATGATCTGCTTCTGCAAAGACGATGCGTTTTTTATTGCTTTTTGCCCTGTTGTGTAAAAGTCTAATTTCTTTACTACCAGAACCTGATCTTTCCATTAATTCTTCTCGGTACTCATCCCAATTTTCTATCGGTTCTAGTGCAACTCCAGAATCCATTGCTGCTTTGGCAATTGCTGGTGGAATTTCATAAATTAATCTTGGATCAAATGGTTTCGGGATAATGTATTCTCTTCCGTAAGTTAAACTTACTTCGTCATAAACAATATTTACTTGTTCTGGTACAGATTTCTTCGCTAAATCAGCTAAAGCATGAACTGCAGCCATTTTCATTTCTTCGTTAATTTTGGTTGCTCTCACATCCAAAGCGCCTCTAAAAATAAAAGGAAAACCAAGTACATTATTTACTTGATTAGGATGGTCTGACCTTCCAGACGCCATGATAATATCATCTCTTGTTGCAATTGCTAAATCGTAATTTATTTCAGGAATAGGATTTGCCATTGCAAAAACAATAGGGTCTTTTGCCATTGCTAATAACATCTCTGGAGTTACGACATCTCCTTTAGACAAGCCAATAAAAACATCGGCACCATGCATGGCCTCTCCTAAGGTTTGTAAATCTCTATCCGTTGCAAATTCTGCTTTTTGTGAAGTAAGATTGTTTCTGTCATCTCTAATAACGCCTTTGCTGTCGCACATCACTACATTTTCTCTTTTTACGCCTAATTTTAAATATAAGCGAGTACAAGAAATAGCCGCAGCGCCAGCTCCATTTACAACAATTTTCACATCGCTGATCTTTTTTTCTGTAATATCAACCGCATTTTTTAATGCAGCAGCAGATATAATTGCCGTTCCATGCTGATCATCATGCATTACTGGGATGTCTAATTCTTCTTTGAGGCGTCTTTCGATTTCAAAAGCTTCAGGAGCCTTGATATCTTCTAAGTTAATTCCTCCAAAAGTGGGAGCAATTGCTTTTACTGTTTGTATAAAAAGTTCTACATCTGTAGCATCTACTTCAATATCAAAAACATCAATGTCTGCAAATATTTTAAAAAGCAATCCTTTTCCTTCCATTACTGGCTTAGAAGCTTCAGGGCCAATATCACCCAAGCCAAGTACAGCAGTTCCGTTTGTAATTACTGCGACTAAATTTCCTTTAGCAGTATATTTATATGCGTTGTTTTTGTCTTTTGCAATCTCCAAACAAGGTGCCGCAACTCCCGGAGAATACGCCAAAGCTAAATCGTGTTGCGTTGCGTATTTTTTTGTAGGAACAACGGCAATTTTCCCCGGTTTAGGTTTTGCATGATATAATAATGCTTCGTGTCTTTTTCTAGAATCGCTCATAAATGATTTTTATACACTATTTTTAACTTGCTAATATAGCCATTTCAATGAAAAATTTAGTAAACATTTTTAGTTTTAGGTACTTAAAACTATTATAAATACTTAATAAACTGTAGGGTTCCTTTTTTAAGCTTTTTAAAATCAAGAGATTTTTATTTAAAAGGTATTTTAAATTATCTTTGTTGTCAATGAATATAAAATTACTTTTATTCGGAATTACAACAGATTTAGTAGGTACTTCAAATTTAGAAATAGCAGTTGCAGAAGCTTCAACGATTTCTAATTTTAAGAGTTTATTGAAGAAAACCTATCCACAATTAAAAAAAATAGACTTCTATGCGATTGCAGTAAATGAAGCCTATGCAACCAATGATTTGGTTTTAAAGGAGAATGATGTGGTTGCTGTTATTCCTCCTGTTAGTGGAGGTTAAAAGAGTTTTCTTTAACTTTTTTATGTAGAAAAACTACGCCGGTGTGATTTTAACTCGTCACTATTTCTGCAAATACTTCTTATCAACATAGAAGGTGCCAAATGGAATTACAGAAGCGACTAGAACAATCCCTAATGTTTTATAGTTCCAATTCATTTCCTTTTTGAGGATAATAGCCAAAACAAGATACAACATAAAAAGAATTCCATGTGGCATTCCTAGCATTTTAACGTAAGAAGCATCGCCTTGAAAATATTTAATAGGCACTGCAATAAAAAGCAATAGTAAAAAAGAGGTTCCTTCAAAAAAGCTAATAATTCTAAAGATGTTTTTCATTTTTTAATAAATTTCAAATTGTGAAAATTTGTTTAATCCGTGTCTAATATTAATTAATACAAAAATACAATTTTGTTTTCCTATTTTTGTGGATCCATGAAAAGAACCTCAATAAAAATCACTTCAAAAAAATTAGACCTACAGGAATGTTATAATTTTGTAGAAGATCCAGCTTGTGGTGGAATTGCAGCTTTTATTGGTACCGTAAGAAATGATACGCAAGGAAAAGAAGTGACTCAATTAGATTTTTCGACATACAAGCCTATGGCGATAAAAGAGATGCAGAAAATTGCCGATTTGGCTTTGGAAAAATATGAGGTAAAAAAAATGGCCATTCACCACGCAGAAGGAATGTTACAAATTGGCGCAATTCCTGTGATCATTTCAGCTTCGGCAAAACATAGAAAAGCAGCTTTTGATGCCTGCGAATTTGCGATAGATACCTTAAAAGAAACAGTTCCTATATGGAAAAAAGAGCACTTTTCAAATGGTGAAGTTTGGGTAAATGCTCATCCGTAAATGAGTTTCTAGGTCACAGAATTTTTAGTTATTCTCAATAACTAAGTAGAAACAACCTTCCTGCTTTGCAACCACAGATAAAACTGTAATCCAAATAAAATAGCTCCAGCCAGTAAGTGAATTGCTTGTGTTCCCATTGGAATTTCGGCATAATACATTAAAATTCCTGTAATCGCTTCTAAGAAAATGAAGAACACAATCCAATTGATTAATTTGTATCCTAAATTTTTCAGTTGATTTAGATAAAGCATTCCAAAGTTTACCAAAACAATTGCAATGGTAAAAGATCTATGAAAATAGAATTTAAAACTAGGGTTCATTAAACTATGGTTCTTGTTTTCGAAGCCATATAATTTGACTTGTTCGTCTATAAATTGTCTCACTTGTGTTCCCATTATGACTTGTATTAATGAGAAAATTATAGAAATGATTAAAAGTTTATTGAATAATGAATTGAATATAAAAGTATTTTTATTGTCGGAAACTATAAATTTCAATCCTAATAAAAGCGCAATAATAATTAATCCAACAACCATGTGGACCGTTATGATAGCAGGTGTTAAATTGGTGTCGACTACTGTTTTTCCTAACCAGGCTTCAAACAGCATTAAAAAGAAGGCGCCAAATGCCAATAATGGAATTCTTCTGTCGGTCTTTCTTTGTTTAAATGCTCCATAAATTAGAAAAAGAAAGACAAAACCAGCTAAAACAGAAACCAATCGGTTTATATATTCTGTCCAAGTATGGTATTTGTTGAAGGTGTTGTAATTGTGTTTTGTGTATTCAGACCAGTTTTTTGTATTGAAGAGAGTTCCTGTTTTTAAATCATTTTCTGCAACAAATAAAGCGTTCTCTTTAATAATGATAAAGCCTTGTTCATATAAGGTGTTGGGTTTCCATGTAATTTGTTCTTCAGATGTTGGCGGAATATAATAGCCAAAACATTTAGGCCAATCTGGGCATCCCATTCCAGAGCCTGTCATTCTAACGATTGCTCCTGCTAAGAAGATTAAGTAGACAGATAGTATTGAAACCTGTATAGTTTTTGAAAATTTATTTTTCATAAGAGGCGGATGTTTTTGCAAAAATAAGCCAAAAATAAGTCGCTTAAAATATTTTAAGCGACTTATTGTGTTGTGAAAAAATTTAAAAAATACTATTAGATAACACTAACACCTAATGCATTTAAACCTTTTCGACCTTTTTAAGGTCAAACTCTACTGCTTCGCCTTCTCTAACAAATCCAAATCCTTTAGATTCGTTGAAGAATTTTACTGTTCCTTTTTTTACTTTAATATAAAATAAATGTTACTATTACTAAAAATATAAGGCGATTAGTCATTGGCATTATAAGAGAACTTTCCAAAGTAATTTTGTTTAGAACCGAGAAGTACTATCAAAGTTTTGAGGAAAGAAGGTTCAATACAATTATTTGTTATCATAAAATTTTTAGAAGCTGTTTTAGGAATGTCAATAAATATAGTGGTTGTGGCGATTTTTAAATTATAAAAACCTGAATATCAATACTTTATAAAAGTAATTTTTTTGAAGTTAAAATTGCAAAAAAGGTCAATTTGTTAAGAACTTCAATGATTTGTGAATAAGTATGACTTTCTTTTTTTACTAAAAAAGCCAATCTTTGTAGGGGTCGTTATCGACGATCATTAAATATTTAAAGAACCCCAATTTACTATGGAAATTACTCAAATCATAAAAAGAGACTCTGTAACGAACCTTTTTGAGTTAGATAAAATTACAAAAGCTATTGAAAAAGCAATGCTTTCTGTAAATAATGGAACTGAAAATGACGCCATTGAAATATCTAACAGTGTAAATGAAACTTTATTAGAAAGAAAGCTTAATGAACCTTATTATATTCCTACAGTAGAGCAAGTCCAAGATATCGTAGAATTTAAATTAATGGACAGCCCTTTTCAAGATGTTGCGAAAGCTTACATTTTGTATCGAAATGAACAAACAAGGATTAGAAAAGGAAATATTTTTGAAAAGAGATTGAACTTAAAGCCATACGATTATCCAGCTTTAACAGATTATGTGGATGCTATTAGACACTCTTATTGGATTCATACAGAATTTAACTATACTAGTGATATTCAAGATTTCAAGGCAACTCTTTCAGAGATAGAAAAGAGTGCAATCAAGAATACGATGTTAGCGATTTCTCAAATAGAAGTAGCAGTTAAGACATTTTGGGGCGATATTTATAAAAAAATGCCGAAGCCAGAAATAGGTGCGGTTGGATCAACATTTGCAGAAAGTGAGGTTCGTCATCATGATGCATATTCTCATTTACTAGAAATTTTAGGTTTAAACAATGAGTTTCAAAACCTAAAGAAGAATCCAATAATGATGAGGCGTGTTAATTATTTAGAAACCGCTCTAAAAAATGTAAAAAGTGAAGATAATAGAGAATTTTCTGAATCAATCATTTTGTTTTCTTTATTCATAGAACACGTGTCTTTATTTTCTCAGTTTTTAATTATAATGGCTTTCAATAAGCATAAAAATGTATTAAAAGGAATTTCTAATGTTGTAGAAGCGACTTCTAAAGAAGAACAAATTCATGGAGATTTTGGAATTGATATTATTAAAATCATCAAAGAAGAAAATCCAGAATGGTTTGATGAAGACCATAGTTTAATGGTTCAAGAAACCTGTAGAGAAGCTTTTATTTCTGAAAGTAAAATAATTGATTGGATTTTTGAAAAAGGAGAATTAGATTTTCTACCAAAAAATGTAATTAAAGAATTTTTAAAAAATAGATTTAATAATTCATTGGCAAGTATTGGTGTTCCAAAAATATTTGATGTTGACCAAGTATTATTGTCTGAAACAGATTGGTTCGATGATGAAATTATAGGAACAAAACACGGAGATTTCTTTGTCAAAAGATCTATCAATTACAGTAAAAGAACGAAAAGTATAACCAGCGACGACTTATTTTAAACTATGAACATAAACAGCCAAAAAACCACTGAACTGACAGAGCACGAAAGATTAATCCAAGCAGCAAACACAGCCAGGAAAGAAATTCTTGAAAAAAATAAAGAACCCGAAATTAGTTGGTTAACAGAAAATAGCCGTAAATTTTTAGAGTCGGGTTATTTAACAGGAAAAACAACTCCAGAGGAAAGAATACGCGAAATTGCGGACAATGCAGAACGTATTTTAGGCATTAAAGGGTTTTCTGATAAATTTTATAAGTACATGGCAGCGGGATATTTCTCATTGTCATCGCCAGTTTGGTCTAATTTTGGAAAGAAAAGAGGCCTGCCTATTAGTTGTTTTGGTTCACATATAGCAGATGATATGGGAGATATTTTATTCTCACAATCCGAAGTTGGTATGATGTCTAAATTAGGTGGAGGAACCTCAGGCTACTTTGGTAAATTACGCGGAAGAGGTGCAGACGTTAAAAATAATGGATCTTCATCTGGATCTGTGCACATTATGCAATTGTTTGAAAAAATGGTTGATGTTGTAAGTCAAGGCTCCGTAAGACGTGGAAGGTTTTCGCCTTATTTACCCGTAGATCATAAAGATATTAAAGAATTTTTAGAAATAGGTACAGAAGGAAACCCAATACAAGAATTGACGCATGGTGTAACTGTTAGTGATCAGTGGATGCAAGAAATGATTGATGGTGATACTGATAAGAGAAGTATTTGGGCAAAAATATTACAAAGAAGAGGAGAAATTGGGTATCCATATATTCTTTTTAGAGACAATGCAAATAATGGAACGGTAGATGTTTATAAAGACAAAAATCACGAAATTTATGCAAGTAATCTTTGTACTGAAATAATGTTACCGTCTAATGATGACTGGTCTTTTGTATGTTGTTTGTCATCTATTAATTTAGTGCATTATGATAAATGGAAAGATACAGATGCAGTGGAAACACTCACTTACTTTTTAGATGCCGTAATGCAAGAGTTTATTACGAAGTTAGAAGTATTCAAAGATTCTCCAGATAGAGACGACCAGTTTACTTTTCGTTTTATGGAAAAAGCGTATAATTTTGCAAAAGATAACAGAGCATTAGGTTTAGGAGCTTTGGGTTGGCACTCATTTTTACAATCTAAAATGTTAGCATTTGATAGCCAAAAGGCATATGATTTAAATACAGAAATCTTTAAGGTTATTAAAGAAAAATCATACAAAGCGTCACAAGAAATGGCACAAAAATATGGTGAGCCATCAGTTTTAAAAGGATATGGAAGACGTAATACAACATTGAACGCAATAGCGCCAACAACATCATCTGCATTTATTTTAGGACAAGTATCACAAGGTATTGAGCCAATATGGTCTAACATTTACGTAAAAGATATTGCGAAGATAAAAACGACGATTAAAAACCCAATATTAGAAAAACTATTAGAAGAAAAAGGTGAAAACACAAAAGATGTTTGGAAAAGCATTAGAGACAACGATGGTTCTGTACAACATTTAAGTATCTTAACAGAAGAAGAAAAAGACGTGTTTAAAACCTATTCAGAAATAGATCAAAAGGTAATTGTTTATCAAGCAGCGAATCGACAAAACCATATAGATCAAGGACAATCTATAAATATTATGGTACATCCAGATACGCCAATTAAAGAAGTAAATGATGTATATATTACCGCATGGAAATTGGGTGTAAAATCGATGTATTACCAACACAGTATGAATGCAGCACAAAAATTTAAACAAAAGAAAGACTGTTTAAATTGCGAAGGATAATCAGTCAGATTATTTTTATTATAAGTTAAAAGAAAGAGAAGTTGAAAAGCTTCTCTTTTTTTGTATTTTCGTAGCACTTGTAATTCTTGCCTTTCCTTGTCGTTCAAGATAAACTACAGCAGAAATTTCAAAGAAGTCACTAAAAAGATACTGAACTAAATTCAGCATAAAATGAACTGGGAACAACTCCTGTCACTAAAACGCTTTGGTGACAAACAAAAACGACCAAGAGCAGCACAAGACGAGACACGTTTGGGTTTTGATGTAGATTTTGATAGAATTATTTTTTCATCAGCATTTAGAAGTTTACAAGACAAAACACAGGTAATTCCGTTATCAGAAACTGACTTTGTTCATACCCGTTTAACACACAGTTTAGAAGTCTCTGTTGTTGGGAGAACCTTAGGAAGAAGAGTCGGGAAGGTGCTGTTAGAACGGCATCCAAATTTACAAAAATTAGGCTATACTTTTAATGATATTGGAGCCATTGTTGCTGCAGCTTCTGTAATGCACGATATTGGAAATCCTCCTTTTGGGCATTCGGGAGAAAAAGCAATTGGGGAGTATTTTAAAACAGGTAATGGAGCAAAATACAAAGACCAATTAACAGACAAAGAATATCAAGATTTAATAGATTTTGAAGGAAATGCAAATGGTTTTAAAATTTTAACCGAAACCAGAGAAGGTGTTTCTGGGGGTTTGCGCTTAAGTTATGCAACTCTAGGTGCTTTTTTAAAATATCCTAAAGAGAGCCTTCCAAAGAAACCAACCTCTCACATTGCAGATAAAAAGTATGGCTTTTTTCAATCAGAAAAGAAGGAGTTTTTAGAGGTGATTACTGATTTAGGAATGAAGCAAAAATCCACTTCGGCCATTTCATTTTACAGACACCCACTGGCTTATTTAGTAGAAGCGGCAGATGATATTTGTTATACAATTATCGACTTTGAAGACGGAATTAATTTAGGTTTAATTGAGGAAGAATTTGCTTTAGAGTATATGATTAAGTTGGTGAAAGACACGATTGATAGTAAGAAATACCATTCTCTAAAACATAAAACAGACCGAGTAAGTTATTTACGAGCGCTGGCTATTGGTGTATTAATTAATGAAGCTGTAGCCATTTTCTTAGAAAACGAAGAAGCCATTTTAAATGGAACTTTTGAAAAATCGTTATTAGAAAAATGCAAGTATGAAGCACAAATAAATGATATTATTAAAATAAGTGTTGATAAAATTTACAACAGCAATGAAGTAGTTGAAAAAGAGATTGCTGGATATCGAATTATTGCCGATTTATTAGCCGTTTTTGTAACGGCTTTAAACAACAAGTTTGATGGAAATCAATCAAATTTTGACAAGCTCGTTTTAAATTTACTTCCTGAAGAATATCAAACTACAACCCATAGTTTATACAATAGAATACTACAGGTTTGTAGTTATGTTTCAAGAATTTCAGATAGTTATGCGATTAGATTGCATAAAAAATTAACTGGAAATATTTCGTAATAAAAGAGAGAAGAAGTAGTGTTTTCAATCTTTTTCCTCTCTTATACTTTTTTTAATCCAATTTGTACATGCTTCAAAAGAATTAAAAATATGTTCTTTTGGAATAAAATCTGGAATGATATCAATTCTTTCCATCATATATTTTGGTTGCTTCAATAAATTGATAAATAAAGCCATTACATTCTTTGTTTTTAAATCTTGCAGCATATCTTCCATCGCATACAATCCAGATTGATCCATATATTGCATTCTTCCTAAACGCATAATTACAATAGAAGCAGTATTCGGTATTTGTTGGTAGAGCGCTTGAAAATCACTCGTAGAGCCAAAAAACAAAGGACCTTTTATATGTTTTATAAAAACTTTTTCTTTTAAACCCTCTGGAAAATCAACTTCATCTGCCCATTCTTCTTCTTTTAAAGCTTTTACATCAGATCGCTCAGCTGTTAAATCTCCAATTTTTTTCATGAACATTAAAGAGGCAATTACCAAACCAATACCTACGGCGTACACCAAGTTCCAAAACGTAGATAGTAATAAAACGATAATCATAATCAATACTTCTGAACTTAATTTTAAAGGACCAATTTTAAGATCTCTTGGTAAACTTGGTATGGCTTTCAGACCTTTATAATCCATGACTCCAATACCAACAGTTATCAAGATTCCAGCTAAAACTCCAGCAGGAATTTTAGAAGCAATAGGCCCTAACCCTAACATTATAATTAATAACATAATTCCCGAAATCATTCCAGAAAGTTTTGTTTTTCCACCAGCATTTATATTTACGACAGTTCTAATTGTTGCACCTGCTCCAGGAATTCCGCCAAATAAGGCAGCAATACTATTTCCAATTCCCTGTCCTACTAATTCTCTATTGGGCTTGTGTTTTGTCTTGGTCATATTATCTGCAACAACACTTGTTAATAGCGAATCTATTGCGCCCAAAAGAGCTAATGTTAAGGCAGTAAAAATATAAGGCGAAATACTATTTATAGAGAACCCTGAGAAAATTTCCCATTTAATTTCCGGGATTCCACTAGGAATTTCCTGAATAGTTCTATACTCTAAACCAAAGCCTACGGCAATACTAGACATAACAATTAATGCAACTAATGTACTTGGTATTTTTTTTGTTATCCGTTTAAACCCATAGATGATAAAAATAGTTCCTAAGGCAAGAATGAGTTCTAGCCAATTAATGTTCTGGATAGCTTTAGGAAAAGCTTTCAAAGCACCTAAAGCACCAGAAGTTTGTTTTGCTGCTAGTGTTTGAGCTTCTTTTTGAATATCAGCAGGGGTTATTTGATTTGCTCTGTCAATGGTTTCTTTAAAGTTTTCTAAAACTAAAATTCCTTCGCCAGCTTCTTCTTTTAGAATGTTTTCTAGAATTACTTCTTCAGCCTGTGCTTTAAATGTTGTAACAAATTCTGTATCTTCTTTAGGGTAATATCCTACAGAAGGCAATACTTGTGTTAGTAATATAATGAGACCAATTGCTGTCATAAAACCAGAAACAACAGGATAAGGAATGTATCTAATATACTTTCCTAATCCAATTAAACCCAATCCAATTTGAAATAAACCAGCGAGTAAAAAGACCGTTAAGATTGCCGGTAAGGCTTTAGTAACATCTCCATCATTGGCAGCGATAATTCCTGCAATAACAATCATACTAACTGCAGTCATAGGAGCAGTTGGTCCTGATATTTGAGTATTGGTTCCGCCAAAAATTGCTGCAAAGAAACTTATAAAAATAGCACCATAAAGACCTGCACTTGGACCTAATCCAGAAGAAACTCCAAATGCTAAAGCCAATGGTAAAGCTACAATACCCGCCGTAATACCTCCAAAAGTATCACCCTTAATGTTTGAGAATAATTTTTTCATTTTTTGAACTAAGTTAACTATTCTATTCTAAAGTGGGGGAATTATATTTTAACGATTAAAAGTTTTAAAAATTAATAAATGTAATTAAGTTGATTTGATCTCTGTTTGAAGCTTCAAATAGTTGATTCATATATCCCAATTCTAGTCTCATATTTTTCTTCAATTGATACCCAAGTCCTCCATAAACTCTGTTTCTATCAAAGATATTTGATTGGCCATTAAGAAAAATTTCATTATATCCAGAAATATAATATTTAGAAGATTTTATAGGGATTTGTATGCCCAGAAAATATCTAAATCTTGTTTTAAAATCAGCTTCTACAAAACGCTGTTCAAACCGATATCGATGACTTAATTTTAGGACACCAATTTTTTGTTTAGTAATTACTTGTTGAAAAATTCGATGTTCATTTATACTAGTTTTATGAGTTGTTTCTCCCATATAATTTTTCGAAAGTATATATCCGTAACCCATTAAAACATTTGTGTTTTCGGTAAGATTATACCCAAGACCAGTCCTTAAAAGTAATTGTTCTAAATCACCAATAGCATTGTAATTTCTATATTGGACTTCATGATGAACATGCCATTTGGAGTTTAATTTTTTACTCCCAATATAAATTAACCAATTCCCCAAATCACTGCTTTGAGCAGTGATTTTTGGAGAAATTAGTAAAAAGGTGATCATTAAAAATAAGACTCTCATTTCTATTCATAAAAAGTTACGGTACCTTCTTTAATATCATACATAGCACCTACAATTTTTATGCTACCTTCCTCTTCCATTTCTTTTAGAACTGGACTTTGAGTGCGAATAGTATCGAGTGTCATAATTACATTTTTTTCAGCGACTTTATTCACAAAATCAATATTACTTGAGTTTCTTAAATTTGAGTCTGTTGGTGCTGTAACTGCTTTTACTGCAGGCTTTATTTTACTTAACAATGCCGTTAAATTACCTAATTTAGCATCATCACAAGCACCTTTTACAGCGCCGCAGGCAGTATGCCCTAAAACGACAATTACTTTAGTACCTGCTAATTTACAGGCAAATTCCATACTTCCTAAAATATCTTCATTCACAAAATTTCCAGCGACTCTTGCGCTAAAAATATCTCCGATTCCTTGGTCAAATATGAGTTCTGATGAGACTCTAGAATCAATACAACTTAAAATGGTTGCAAAGGGATATTGACCCTTACTTGTATCTTTAACTTGATCTAATAAATCTCTTTTTATAGCCGTATTGCTTTTAAATCTTTTATTTCCTTCTTTTAATAAATCGATTGCTATTTCTGGATTTATAGCTGCTTGTGTTTCTTTTGTTTGTGCTTTCATAATTTTATTTTTTATGCTGTTTTTAGCCTTAATTTAAAGAACTCAATAAAACTCTTCGGATTTTCTATTGTTCCACGTTCAGAAATAATTTTGATATTGATATCTCTTTCTTTTGCTTTAATGGTGAAATCATCTAAAATTTCTATAATATCATTATCTAAATACCTCGTTTTTCTTACATCAATTTCTAAGAAAGTAGCTTTTGGTAAATTATCTAATTCTTTTAAAATAGCTCCTTTGTTAAAAAAAGTAACTTCTTCTGCGAGCGTCATTTTTATTTTATGTTCTCCGTTACTTTTATCTTCAATATGTAAAAAGTGAGAGTTTTGGAAACTCTTAATAAGAATAACAACCACACCTACTGCCAATCCTAACCCAATTCCATAGAGCAAATCTATAAAAACAATTCCTAAGACAGTTACTGTAAAAGGAATGGATTGTTTCCACCCGAGTCTATACATCTGCAGAAATAAACCAGGCTTTGCTAATTTATAACCTACAATTAAAAGAACTGCTGCTAAAACGGATAAAGGAATCTTATTTAATAAAGAAGGAATTAAAATTATAGAAATTAATAAAAAGAAACCATGTATTATTGCAGACATTTTACTTCTTCCTCCAGATTGAATGTTTGCAGAACTTCTTACAATTACTTGTGTAATTGGCAAACCACCAATTAATCCAGAAAGAATATTTCCAGTTCCTTGTGCTAATAATTCTCTATTCGTAGGCGTAACATTTTTATGAGGGTCTATTTTATCCGTAGCTTCTACACATAATAAAGTTTCTAAACTAGCGACCAATGCAATTGTAAAGGCAACAACCCAAATTTCAGGATTTGTTATGGCATTAAAATTTGGAAAACTAAATTGTCCTAAAAAAGAATCTAAATTATCAGGAACTGGAACACTTACTAAATGAGAAGCACTAATGCCATATTTTGATTCCGAATCTGTAACAAAGAAATATACAATACCTGCAACAACGGCTACTAAAGGTCCCTGAATTAAATTGAAAATTTTTCCTTTTTTTGATAAAACAGTACTCCAAAGCAAGAGAATTCCCAATCCTATTAAACCAATAATAGTAGAACCAAAACTAATATTATTTAAAGATTTAAAAATTTCTGAAAATGTATTTTCCCCATCAACCTGAAAGAAAGCAAAATCTCCTTCGGGATTCGCATCATATCCAAAAAAGTGAGGAATCTGTTTTAAAATAATTATAATTCCGATTCCTGTTAGCATTCCTTTGATTACGGATGAGGGAAAATAATACCCAATAATTCCTGCCTTTAAAAAGCCAAAAATTATTTGAATAACGCCTCCTAATACAACGGCAACTAAAAAGTTTTCATAACCTCCTACTGAGCTGATTGCGGTCAATACAATCGCCGCCAAACCAGCTGCTGGACCACTTACTCCAATTTTTGAACCACTTAAAGCACCCACTACAATACCACCAATAATCCCTGCAATTAATCCAGAAAAAAGAGGTGCACCACTTGCTAATGCAATACCTAAACACAAAGGTAATGCTACGAAAAACACTACAATACTTGCAGGTAAATCGTTTTTGATATATTTAAACATATAAAAAAAAGTATTTTTATTCTAAATAAAATTATTTAGAGTTTTTTGAAATTTAAAAATGATTGATTTTGTCTTAATAAACGAATCTATAATAACCAAAATTCGGGGGGAGGTGTGGTGTTTTTTTGATATTCTGAAGTGTAGTTTTTAGATTGAAAACGTACATTTTTTTTCTTTTGAATTCCATTTAAGAATAAAGTCACAAAATTTTCTGAGGAGTAAATCTTAATTTCTAAATCTTTTGCAGCTTCTTTTCCTTTGTTTTCTTCTTCTTCATTCATGTCAAGAAAAAAAGCAAGATCCTGAGAATCATCAACCAAACTAATTACTGTGGGAGTAATCAATAAAAGTGAAAATAGTAAGGTAAAAAAAAGTGAAATAGAATTTCTCAATGTCTTTTTTTAGGTACTGCAAAAATAAGAAAGGTTTTTGAAATAGTAATTAAATAAAAACTAAAAATTGTCTAAAAGTTTTAGGTCATTCGCAAGAATCCAACCCAATTTACCATCAGCAATTTTAATTTTTTTCCATTTATCAACCGAATCTAAAACAAAAACTTTTGTACCTTCATGTAAAGTGAAAATTTCTTCAGAATTTAAAGTTGGCGCATTTCTAATCTCCGTTTTTACAGCAAATACAATTGCTTCTATATTCTTTTTCGAAAAAGCATATTGATTGTAAGTGATGAAAAGAACACAAATTAAAAAGAAAAAACTCAGAATGCTTGTTATAAAATAGCCTCTTTTTTTTGATGGAACTTCAGCGAAATAAAAGAGTAAAAACAGCAAACTTGCGAGTATTGAAAGCACGACTAAAACTATTGCCCATTGATTATAAGATAATTTTTGTAAGTAATTTTTGTTGAACCTTTGCAATACAGTTTGTGGTAATTCTTCAATATTATCTAAAGCGAAACGTTTTGCAAATACTAAATTATTTATTACATCTTCATTTAAAGGATTTAATTTTAAAGCCATTTCATAATAATAAATCGATGGACCAACTTTGTTGAGTTTATAGTAAGAATTTCCTAAATTAAAATACAATTCAGAGGCTCCGAAACCTTGGTTTTCTATCTTTTTATATTTTTCGATGGCGGTTTCAAAATTGCCATCTTGATATGAGTTGTTGGCAGAAACAAATAAGCTATCCGCGTTTTGAGCAGAAACGGAACTTGCTATTATTAATATTAAAAATAATAATTTTTTCATTTTAAGAATCTATATTAAAAATCTTGCAAGGTTTTTTAGCCTTGAAGGTATTTGTTTTATTTTTTATCTACAAGGTCTGAAAAACCTAACAGAAAAGACAGTTAAAATCAAGTTATAATTGTTTATCCAACGCTACAATAACTTGTTTTGCCGTTTCAAATTCTTTTTCCATTTCAGTATTTGTGACTGGCGAATAACGCGCAAAATCTGAATGTTTTAAAACGTCAATAAACTGATGAATTGTCTTTGAATTGATGTTCCTTTTTTCTAAAATTTCAGTAATTTTTTCCTTACTTATATCTGCAGTTTCAATTCCCAATTTTGCTTTTAAATAATTATGTAATGCACGCTCTAAAGCTTCATAAAACGCTTCTTTTTTGCCCAATTGTTTTTGTGCTTCTGAGAGATATTTTTTAGCCAACTTTTCTGCTTTTCGAAGCTTATTACCCATAAAATCATTACTTCTTTCTTCATTCTTTTTGACGATGAAAATACCTATTGGAATTGTAAGTAAAGGCAGTAACAATAAAATATAAAACAAGTTAGATTTAAAGAAGTCATTTCTTTTTGTAGGCTTAAAACTTCTTGATTTTTGAATGTATCTAAAGTTCTTTCCTGAGGATATAACCGCTTGTTTTATTAAAGTATTTTTATCCACTACCGGTTTTAATTCTTTTCCTTCTAAAACATCCACAAAAAAATCATCCGTGTTAATTGTATGATATTTTCTTTCCTTTGGATTAAAATAGGAGAATGAAACAGAAGGTATTTTATATTTCCCTTTATATTGAGGCACAACAGTATATAAATCTGAGACAATACCTGAGATTCCACTGGCGCTTATCTTGATTTTCTCTTTCCTTTCTGGTTGATACTTTTCTAATTCAATAGGGGTCGTAATTTCTGGTAATTCAAATAATTTTAAATTTCCTTTTCCAGAGATGGCTACTTTTATTTGAGAACTTTCATTTGCTTTTAAAACCTCTTTGCTTAGAGATACATTAAATTCAAAAGAACCAACAGCCCCATTAAAGTTTGCTGGTTTCCCCTCCAAAGGAAGCATTCTAGGGCGTATATTCTTTCTAGCTGATGAAAATTCTCTTGTAATATTTCTTGTAATTACATTTCCAAAAAAATCGGATCTTCCTGTAGGAACTCCAATTACAATACCCATCTTCATTGGATCTATCGTTAGTTTCCCTGTTTTTGTTGGTACTAATAAGGCCTTTTGCATAACGAAATAATTATAGTCTTCGCCATTATATTTACCTTTTTTTAATGGATATCCATTGATCTTAATTACTTGATTCCAAAAACCATTATACTGTGGAGCTTCAGTTACGCCAGCATTATAAATAGTAATGTTTTTACTAACATAGAGCCTATACTCAACATAAACTCCTTCTCCTACATAAGGTTTTGATTTAGAGATCTCTGCAACCAAATGGATGTTTTGTTGCGCAATATAGTTTGGGTCATTTGGGTTTTTTGGGAGCGCCACTGCGTCTAAAACAATAATTTTTATAGGTTCAGATAGTATCTTTTTTCCTGCTACTTTTATCCTTGCGGATCCTATGGTAAGCTCTCCTTTTTTTTGAGGTTGAATAATATAGGTGTAGGATTGAGAAAAGCTGACTTTGCCATTTACCCATGATTGACTCACAGACTGACTTGGACCTCCAACTACTTTAAAATTTGTGAATTTAGGTGGTGAAAAATCATCTCCACCTTGTTTGTTTATAGAAAATTCAATTCGTAAACGCTGATTTAAGCCCAACTTATTTTTACTTACTTTTGCTGTTAAAGTTGCCTCTTGAGCACTGAAAGTAAGACTAAGCAGACAAAATGAAATCATAAAAATGTCTCTTAACTTCACCAAAGAGGAGAAACACTTTTGACTTCTAGTGTTCTTTTTAAATTTAGGTACAATCAATTTTATTTACAATTTTTTAGACATTTGATAAGTATAAGTTTTCTTTCCGTAGCTTGCAGTAAACCAAGCTGAAATAGGGAACAGTAAAGATGGGCTTTTTCTACCAATCTTTTTCTTGTTTTACTTTTTTGCCCTTCGTTTTTTTAGCATTTATCTTCTTTTGGGTTTTCTTCTCTTCATTGTTTAAACTTTCTAAAAGTTGTTTAATTTGTTGAGGAGTCATTCTTCCTTGTTGTGGCTTCGGTTTCTGTTTGTCTTTCTGCTCGTCCTTTTTTGGATCTTTGTTTTTATCCTTGTCTTTACCGTCTTTATTTTTGTCGTCTTTTTTATCCTTATCCTTATCCTTATCCTCTCCGTCTTTCTTATCTTTATTTTGGTCTTTACTCTTATCTTCTTTGTCTTTCTTATCTTTCTTATCTTTTTTGTCGTCTTTATTGTCTTGTTTTTCTTTTTTTAATAACTTTTGAGCAACTGCCAAATTATAACGCGTTTCATCATCATTAGGATTATTTCTTAATGCGCTTTTATATCCATCTACAGCTCCTTGATAATTTTTAGATTCTAACATAGCATTCCCAAGATTATGAAACGCTGCTGCTTTTGTGAACTTATCCTTCGCCGTTTTTGCTGTTAATTCATATTGAGGAATTGCTTCTTTAAAATTATTATTTTGATAGAATGCATTCCCTAGATTATAAGTTGCCTTGTTGTAATTAGAATTACTACCTAATGATTTTTGATAAGCAACAGATGCATCTGTGTATTGTTTTTTTTGATACAATTCATTTCCTTGTCGTAACAATTTTCTTGCTTTACGTTGTAAACGAATCGTATCTTTTTGTGCTAAAATCTCTTCGGAAGAAAATAACAGCACAAAAACAAAAAGGATATATTGTAAATTCTTCATCTTATTTTTTCGTTTTTTCTTCATTAAATAAATCGACCTTTTTTAACCATTTCGTTTTTTTATCAAACAAGAAAACATCAATCACCAAGAAGAACAAACCAATGCCTAAAAACCACTGAAACTGATCTTTATAATCTGAAAATTGTTTGGTTTCAAATTCGCTTTTTTCTGCATTTGCAATAATAGCTGTAATTTCCTTTACTGGTTTTTCTGTAACATTACCATCGATATATTCCCCATCTGCAGCAGCTGCAATTCCTTCTAAAACTCCTGGTTTACGTTTGGTAATTACAGTTTCTCCTTTCCTATCTTTTTTATAGCCAATCATCGCTCCATTTAAGCGTATCGGGATTGGCCCACCATTTTCTGTTCCCACTCCAACTGTGTAGATTTTTACTCCCTCGTTGGCTAAATTTTGTGCTACCTGTTTTGTTTCTTCTTGATGGTCTTCTCCATCAGAAATAATAATTAAAAACCGATTGGTTTGCTCATCATTATTATAATAAGTTTTTGCCAATTCTAATGCTTCATTTATAGCCGTTCCTTGACTAGAAACCATATCCGGATTCGCATTTTGCAAAAACATATTTGCTGCTGCATGGTCTGTAGTAATTGGTAGAAGCGGATAAGAATTACCTGCATAAATAATAATTCCAACCCTATCTGACCCTAATTTATCAATGGTTTTTGAGATGATTTGTTTTGCTTTTTCTAATCGATTAGGCGCTATATCTTCTGCCAACATACTTTTGGAAACATCCAAAGCAAATACGACATCAACACCTTCTCTTTTTACTGTTTTTAATTTGGTTCCTATTTTAGGGTTCACCAAAGAAATGATTAAAAAAGCGATTCCTAAAAGGAACAGTACCAACTTTAAAACCGATTTAAACGTTGACGAATTTGGAGCTAACTTTTGGAGTAAAGCGATATCAGAAAATTTACGTTGCGTGTTTTTTTTCCACCACAAAACCAACAGGAACACTACAATCATTATTGGAATGATTGCTAAAAAATAAAAATAAATTGGTTCTTCTATACGGTACATCGTTCTGTTATTCTTTATGTCCTGCAAAGTTTTTTTTAAACTTCCAGCTGTCTAATTTAATTCTCAAAAATACCTGCATGGTTCAAAAAAACCGTACAGTAATATTAAATAAAAGATTTAAATATTGTATTTCTCAACAAAAATTCAAACAACAAGAATCCTAAGCTAAAAAAGACAAAAATTCTATATTTTTCTTGATAATTATAATATTTAAATTCCTCAATCTTTGTTTTTTCAAGGCTGTCAATTTCATCATAAATTTCTTTTAATGATGTATTGTCTGTTGCTCTAAAATATTTCCCTGCTGTTTCCGAAGCAATTTCTTTTAGCAAAGCTTCATCAATTTCTACCTGTTGCTTTCGAAACTGTAATTTTCCTGTTCTTGGATCTTTACTCCAAGGAAAATCTGCCATTCCATTAGTTCCTATTCCTATTGTATAGGTTTTAATCTCCAATTCTTTTGCCAATTCTGTAGCAGTTCTTGGGTCGATATTCCCAGTATTGTTGACCCCATCTGTTAATAAAATAATAATTTTACTTTTTGCAGTACTTTCTTTCAATCTATTTACAGCAGAACCCAATCCCATACCAATAGCTGTCCCACCTTCTAACTGTCCCCATTTTAGCTCAGAAATCGTACGTTTTACGATGCCTTTATCACTTGTAATTGGTGTTTGTGTAAAACTCTCGCCAGCATAAACTACAATTCCTATTCTGTCATTTGGTCTTCTATCAACAAAATTTATAGCTACTTTTTTAAGCGCTTCTAATCGGTTTGGTTTTAAATCTCTGGCCAGCATACTTGCAGATACATCTATTGCCATTACAATATCGATTCCTCTGTTTGATTTTGTTTTTTTGCTAACAGAAACGTTTCGAGGTCGTGCAAAAGCAATAATAATTGTTGCGATTGCGAAGAGCCTTAATAAATATAAAATAGGTTTCAATTTTGATAAAATCGATGCTGTTTTAAAGCCTTTTATACTAGGCATTGTTAAGATTGCTGCATCTTTTTTTCGCATAAAGAAATGCCAAATTGCCATGAATGGAATGACAATCAGAAGCCACAAAAATGCGGGATTATTAAATTCAAAATTATTCCAATTCATCATCTTTAATAATTGGTTTAGGTTTTAAATTACTGATAATATTTTCAGCATCTTTTCTGTCTTCCTTAATTTCTAAGGCCAAAGGTTTTGATTTTGCAAATTTCACCAAATCAGATTCTTCCAATAATTCTTTCAACTTTTTAATTGTTTCTTTTGAAGTTGTTATTGACTGGGAACTTTTAAAATCGGTAAGTGTTTCTATAATTTCATCGGTGGTTCTTTCCAATGCAGGAACTTTCAGTTCTCGTTCGATATAGCCGCGTACAATTTCAGTTAATTCACTATAATATTCTTTTATTTTATTGTTTTGCCACAATAGTTTTTCATCCAATTCATTCAGTCTAAAAATAGCCTCTTCGAAGGGAGGTAAGGTACTATAAGTTGCGACTTCCTCTTCTTCTTTCTGTTTTCTGATGACAAACCAATACACCCAGAAACTAATAATAGCCAAGGCAGCTAATAGTATGTAAATGTACATTTTAAAATCATCAAAAATATAAGGTTCACTTTCAATAGATTTTATAGCAAACTTCTTTATTTTGGTAGTGTCAATAGCAATAGTAGCAACATTTACCAATAAAGAATCTGTTAAAAAAGCTTGGTTTCTAACAAAGATTTGTTGGCGTGGAATGTAAAAAGAACCACTATCAAAACCAGTTAAAATATATTTTCTAATTAAAGAATTTTTAAGGGTGTCTATCTTGGTTGAATCAACAACTTCTAATCCTTTTAATTGTAATTTTGGTAGGATCACATTTTTTGTTTCACCTATCCAAATTTTTAAATTGAACTGCTCACCAATTCTAATATTTGTGGTGTCAATGGTTACTTTTACCATTTCATTTTGTGAAAATGAAACGAAACAAGTTAGTAAAATAAACAAAAAGCCGAGCTCTCTAACGCTCTTTCCAACGGAACGAAAGTATTTAGGGTGTACTTCTTTTTTACTCTTTTGAATTTCTTTATATGTATTGTCTTTTTTCAACTTATAAAATTACTTTTATTTCTACTTATTTTTAGGCAGATTTTATCTGAGTATCTTCTCTCTTAGGAAGATTAGAATGGACTTTTATCTTCCTTTGTGTTTAAAATAGCCTAATAATTTTTTCACGTAACTTTCATCAACTCTTGTATTGATCGTTCCTGCGCCACTTCTTTTAAACATACTTATATAATAGGCTGACAAGCGGGCGGCATTTTCTGTATAATTTGTTCTAACAGAATTTGCTGAGGTGTTTATCAACTGAACATTTCCAGTTTCTGAATCTAACATAGGCACCATTCCTAAATTAGGAATTTCTTCATCGTGCTTGTCATACACTCTAATACCCGTTAAATCGTGTTTTTTTGCGGCAATTTTTAATGTTTTTTCGTAAGCGTCATCCATAAAATCGGATAGCATAAATACAATAGCCTTTTTTTTCATCACACTAGATAAAAATTTTAAAGCGACGGCAATATTTGTTTTTGTACTTTTTGGTTTGAATTCAATCAATTCTCTAATAATTCTTAAAACGTGACTTTTTCCTTTTTTTGGAGGAATAAAAAGTTCTATGTCATCAGAAAATAAAATCAAACCCACTTTATCATTATTTTGAGTAGCAGAAAAAGCAAGTGTTGCTGCAATTTCTGTAACCGTATCTTTTTTAAATTGTGTGGAGGTTCCAAAAAGTTCCGAACCAGAAACATCGACTAAAAGCATCATGGTCAATTCACGCTCTTCTTCAAAAATCTTAATATAAGGTTCATTATAACGCGCAGTAACATTCCAGTCAATTGCCCTTACATCATCCCCAAATTGGTATTGACGTACTTCAGAAAAAGTCATTCCACGTCCTTTGAATGATGAATGATATTCACCCCCAAAAATGTGATCAGATAGGCGACGCGTCTTAATCTCTATCTTCCGAACTTTTTTTAGTATTTCCTTTGTATTCAAAGTGTAATCGTTTAGTTGTTTATTCCTTTAATTGTGAGCTTGTTTGGCGATTAAACAAATAAACAAATATCCAGTTAAACAGTTTATGGTACTTCAATTTCATTAATAATCGAGTTGATAATGTCAACAGAAGTGATGTTTTCAGCTTCTGCCTCATAGGTGATTCCAATTCTATGACGTAAAACATCAAAAACAACAGCTCTTACATCTTCTGGAATTACATAGCCTCTTCTTTTAATAAAAGCATAACATTTTGCAGCTTTTGCAAGGTTAATACTACCACGAGGGGAAGCTCCAAAACCAATTAAATCTTTTAATTGGGGTAAGTTGTATTTTTCTGGGTATCGGGTTGCAAAAATGATATCAAGAATATATTTTTCAATTTTTTCATCCATATAAACTTCATTAGCTACTTCTCTTGCTCTCAAAATTTCTGCAACAGAAACCACAGGATTTATAGTAGCAAAACTGCCAGATAAATTCTGACGCATAATGACTTGTTCGTCTTGTAATTTAGGATAATCAATGACTACTTTTAACATAAATCGATCCACTTGTGCTTCTGGTAAAGGATAGGTTCCTTCCTGCTCTACAGGGTTTTGTGTTGCCATTACTAAGAAGGGTTCGTCTAACTTAAAAGTAGTATCACCAATCGTAATTTGACGTTCTTGCATCGCTTCTAATAAAGCAGATTGTACCTTTGCAGGCGCTCTGTTAATTTCATCTGCTAAGACAAAGTTGGCAAAAATGGGCCCTTTTTTAATCATGAAGTCATTTTCTTTCATGTTGTAAATCATCGTTCCTACAACATCAGCAGGCAATAAATCTGGCGTAAACTGAACCCTGCTAAAACTAGCTTGAATTGCCTTGGATAATGAGTTAATTGCCAGAGTTTTTGCTAATCCAGGAACACCTTCTAGCAAAATATGACCATTTCCAATGAGTCCAATTAACAGACTCTCTATCATTTGTTTTTGCCCTACAATTACTTTATTCATTTCTAAAGTAAGAATATCTATAAAGGCACTTTCTTTTTCTATTTTCTCATTAATAGCTCTTACATCTACATCCATTATCTATTTATTTGGTGTTATTTTTTTTTAGGAGAAACAAAGCTACAATATTAACAAAATTATTCTTGTTAAAAGAAGGTTAAAGGTATTGGTATGTTAAAAAAAATATTTTCTAAAGAGCGGTAGAAACATTCTTTTCTTGTATGAGGTAATTGTTAAATTGATAAAAAAACAATTGATTTTTTATAATAAATTAAATTTAATTAGGTTGTTTTTAATATATATGTATATATTTGTGAGATGTTAACAATAATTTAACATCTAACTTTAATCCCTATTTAAAATGAACAACAAGAAATTATTCAATTTTTTAGTAGTATCTTTTTTAATGTTGTTACCGCTTACAATGGTCGCACAGACAATAAAAGGTAAAGTAACAGATTCATCAGGAGCCGCTTTGCCCTTTGTGAATATTGTAGAAAAAGGAAATTCCTCTAACGGAACAACATCTGATGATGCCGGAGAGTTTTCGATTAATGTATTAAGCTTACCGACTGCATTTACTGTATCCTCGATGGGATTTGAAACCAAAGAAGTAACGGTTAGTGATATTGCTTATTTAACAGTTACTATTAGTGAAGACAACTCGCTAGATGAGATCGTTGTTATTGGATCTAGAAACAAGAACAGAACTGTAATTGATTCACCAGTTCCTGTAGATATTATTGATATTGCAGAATTGGCAACTAGTGGACCGCAAACATCAATAAATGAAATTTTAAATTATGTTGCACCCTCTTTCACTTCACAGACACAAACAGTTTCTGATGGAACAGATCACGTTGATCCTGCTTCATTAAGAGGTTTAGGTCCAGATCAAGTATTGGTTTTAATTAATGGAAAAAGAAGACATAATTCTTCTTTAATGAACATTAATGGTACTGTTGGAGCCGGAAGTGTTGGTACTGACATGAATGCAATACCCGTTTCTGCAATTAAAAGAATTGAAGTATTACGTGATGGTGCCGCAGCACAATATGGTTCTGATGCCATTGCAGGTGTTATCAACATTGTATTACAAGATGCTACAAATACATTAAGTTTATCTGTAACAACTGGAGCGAACGTTTCTTCTGGAAGTAACCACCAAGACGGCGGTATGGATGGAGAGAAAATTCAAATTGATGCCAATTATGGTTTAGATTTAGGGAAAAATGGTGGATTCATCAACTTCTCTGGATCGCTTGGTATCAGAAAACGTGCTTCAAGGAATGCAACGAATTTAGAGCAAATATATGATGTTTGGAATGCCGCAGAGAATGCTTTTACAGCTGCAACAGGAACGCCTATTTCAGACATGACTGCAGCAGACTATCAAGCTGGTGCAGCTTTACTTGGAACAAATTATATAAGCGCTATTGATCAAGGAACTATTGCAGCTTTAGATTTATCCTCACCTGCAGATCTAGTTACACTGATGGGTCGTGGTAAAGTTGGAGACTCAGATTATGTGGAAGGTATAGTACGTAACCAAAGTTATGGAGAGTTTGATTCTTATCAAGATTTGGATAATGCGCAATTTGCTTTAAGAGGGCAAGAGAGAAATGACTTTAGATTTAAAGTAGGAACTGCTAAATTAAGAGAAGGAAAATTCTTTGCTAATTTATCTTTGCCTGTCTCAGAAAATGCGGAAGTATATTCTTTTGGAGGCATCAGTTATAGACAAGGTTTAGCATTTGGATTTTTAAGAGAGCCATGGAGACCAAAAGGAAATGTTGCTTCTAATCCAAATGGGTTTTTACCAGGAATCCAATCGGATATTGTAGATAAATCTGCTGCAGTAGGAATTAAAGGACAAACTGAAAGTGGATGGGATATCGACTTTTCTAATACCTACGGACAAAATTCTTTTATTTATACAATTGTAAATACGAGTAATGCAAGTTTAAAAGCGGCTTCACCTTCTAACTTTAGTGCTGGATCGCATATTTTTTCTCAAAACACAACGAACTTAGACTTCAGTAAATACAATGAAGATATTTGGGCGGGCTTAAACCTTGCTTTTGGAGCAGAGTACAGAGTAGACAATTTTGAGGTTTTTGCGGGAAAAGAAAACTCGTATACTACCTATGATAACAATGGAATTCCAACAGTAGGTGGCGTTGGAGGAGCAACAAACGCTCTTGGAGAGTCACTTGATGGAACTTCTCAAGTATTTGGAGGTTTTACACCTGAAAATGCAACCGATAAAACTAGAAATAGTATTGGTACTTATTTTGATGTGGAAGCAGATATTACAGAAAACTTTTTAGTAAGTTTAGCAACTCGTTTTGAAAGCTTCTCTGATTTTGGAGAAACGTTCAATTACAAATTAGCTTCAAGAGTGAAATTATCTGATAATTTTTCTGTAAGAGGTGCTGTAAATACAGGATTTAGAGCTCCTTCTTTACACCAACAATTCTTTAGTAGAAGTAGTACCGTTTTTAATGCAGCAGGTGTTGCA
>CATITK010000089.1 GCA_949545755.1 Polaribacter sejongensis
ATGAATATCAAAGATAGTATTTTGAACAAAAGCATATCCCAAAAAACATTACAAGATTTAGAATTTTCAACAGTTTTAAAACACATTGCAGCACATGCAATTTCGGGTTTAGGAAAAGAAAGCATTCTCGAAATTGAACCAATTTTGAACAGAACAGCACTTTTTACAGAGTTGTTTTTGGTCAATGAATATGTTTCTTCTTTTGAAAGTGAAAACAGGATTCCAAGTCATGTATTTCATAACATTACTGAAAATGTTAAAAGATTGGCGATTGAAAACAGTTTTATTGAAACGGATAGTTTTTTAAAGATCGCCACTACTTCATTATCTGTGAACGAATTAATTATATTTTTCAAGAAATTTAAAATTCAGTTTCCTACTTTTTTTAAACTTTCTCAAGAAATTGAACACACTACTTTTATAGATACTGAAATAAAAAAAATTATTGATATTTCTGGAGACGTAAAAAACAATGCCTCTTCAGCCTTAAAACAGATAAGAAGAGATATTAACAACGTTCGTGGTAAAATTGGAGCGAGCTTTTCTAGTGCATTATCAAAAGCAATTTCAGCAGGTTATTTAGATGACATCAAAGAAACAGTTGTAGACAATCAACGTGTTTTGGCGGTTGCTGCCATGCATCGGAAAAAAGTTGCAGGTAGTTTAGTGGGGTCCTCAAAATCTGGAAATATCGTTTATATTGCTCCACAAGCAACACTAACTTATTCTAGAGAATATCAAAATTTGATCTATGATGAGCAGCAGGAAGTCATCAAAATTTTACTCAATTTATCTGAAGTTATTCGTCCTTATGTTTTTTTATTGGAAGCATATCTTAGCTTTTTAATACATATTGATGTTGTAGGTTCTAAAGCAAAATATGCACAAGAAATGAATGCTATTTTGCCAAAAATATCAAAAGAGAAAAAAATTCTTTTTAAAAATGCTTTTCATCCTATTTTACGAAAAAAAAACAAACAGCAAAATATAGATACAATTGCACAAACCATTGAACTCAATGAAGAACAACAAATAATTGTTATTTCTGGACCCAATGCAGGTGGAAAAAGTATTGCACTTAAAACGATTGGTTTGCTGCAAGTTATGCTGCAAAGTGGTGTATTGATCCCTGTAGACGAACGCAGTCAGACCTATATATTTGAGACCATTTTAACGGACATCGGAGACAATCAATCGATTGAAAACCAATTAAGTACTTACAGCTATCGTTTAAAAAACATGCGCAATTTTTTACGCAGGTGTAATGAAAAAACCTTGTTTCTGATTGATGAATTTGGTACGGGTTCTGATCCTGAATTAGGTGGTGCCTTGGCAGAAATTTTCCTAGAAGAATTTTATCATAAAAAAGCATTTGGAATTATCACTACTCACTACTCCAATTTAAAGGTTTTAGCGAACGAATTACCGTTTGTAACCAATGCAAACATGCAATTTGATGAGCGTTCTTTAGAACCGTTATACAAGTTGTTTGTTGGACAAGCAGGAAGTTCTTTTACATTTGAAGTTGCGCAAAAAAATGGCATTCCTTTTAGCGTCATCAACAAAGCCAAGAAACGGGTAGAAACAGAAAAAATACGATTAGACAAGACAATTTCGAAACTCCAAAAAGAACGTAACAGGCTCCAGAAAAATTCTGACAACTTAGAGAGTCAACACACAAAAGGTCAAAAATACATCGATAATTTACAAGAAAAAGAAAACAAGGTGCAAGAAAAATTGGCTAGTTTTCAGGAATTATATGATAAAAATCAGAAAATGCTTTCGCTTGGGAGAAAGACAAATGAATTACTTCATAAATACTTTCAGACCAATAATAAGAAAGAATTAAATAGTAATTTCAATAAATGGGTGGCAGATTTAAAAGTGAAACAAGCAAAGAAAAAAGATTTAAAACCCAAAAGCAAAGCGCAAAAACAGCAAGCGAAAGTTGTGGAACAACAACAACAAAAAAGTATTAAAAAAGTAGAACAAGAAGTTTTAGAAAAAGTAGTAGAAGTTCGAAAAGAAAAGAAGGTAGAAGCAACAAAAATAGCCACAGAAAAAGCACAGTACGTTTATAAGATTAATGATCGAGTACGTATTATCGACTCTAATTCTGTGGGAACTATTGATAAAATTGATAAAAAAAATATCACAATTAACTACGGAATTTTCACCACAAAAACTTCCCCAGAAAAAATAGAATTGGTAGAAAAAGCTAAAAAATAAAATTTTTTAACTCAATAAAAACGTATTCAAAATATTTAATTAGGTCAATTTTGGCACACTCGCTTTATAAATTTCTACCTGGGTAGGCGTCTTAATTTCATAAGCTGTGTTGGGTTTTATTAGAATTGCTTGTCCCTTTTTTAAAGACATCACTTCCTTCTTCTGTGTAAAAGTTGCTGTCCCTTCGAGTAGTATTAATAGTTCTACAGAATTAGCATGCGCATGGTGTGTGATGACTTGTGTTAATACTATTTTACTCAATTCAAAATCTTTAGCACTCGTTTTAAAAACAACTTCTCCATTCTCTTTATTTTCAATTCCGTTCAAAACAACGGGAATTGTTGCTTCAAATTTGGTGTTTTTGATAAGTTCAACAACGTCAATGTGTTTGCTTGTCAACCCAGCTCTTAAAACATTGTCAGAATTTGCCATTAACTCCATATTCACCCCTTCTAAATAGGCATGAGGTACACCCGCATCTTGAAAAACAGCTTCCCCTCTCGACAGGTTTACGATGTTGAAAAAATAAATTGAAAAAATTCCTCTATCTAAATTTTTAGTTTCTTTGTTTTCTAACGATTTCGCAGTCCAATAAGCAGGTGATGATTTATCTAATTCCTTCTTTAAAAATTTAGGAATAATTCGATCAACTAAAGGTTTCAAAATAAGATTTACTTCTTCTTGAGAATATGCCATTACTTTTTTATAAAGACCTAAATAACCTGCTTCTAAAAAAGTAGTTAATAAAAAATGTAATTCTGGCGTTGCTTTGATATTTTGAATTAGTTTTTCGCGCGTTAAAAAACCATGTAGCAGCCAAAAATCTGTTAAGGCCACCATCAACTCTGGTTTGTGGTTTTTGTCTTTGTAATTTCTATTTGCTGCGGTTAATGAAATCCCTTTTTCATTTTCTATCGCATATCCTATTGCTGCAGCTTCTTTAGTAGGGTGCACTTGTATGGAAAGCATTTTACTGACATCTAAAACTTTGAATAAATACGGTAATTTCCCATACGTTTTTGCAACTTCCAGTCCTAGATTTTCAAGGGGGTTTTCATTAAAAAAAGAAGCTAAAGAAATACTTTCATCTGCTATTTTAATCCTTGAAGGTGCTTTAAGGTGGGCTCCTAACCAATATTCTGCATAGGGGTCATTTGTAGTATTTTTTTCAGAAATTAAATTGGGAATAAAACGTGTTCCTCCCCAATCGTACTTTTGAATTTCACCTTCAATTCTATAAAATTTATCAGCTTTTTTTTCTAAATTCTCCATTCGCTTTAATCCTTGATAATTAGATATCATTCGTTTTTGGCAGATTTAGAATTAAAATAATAATAAATTCAAAACCCTACCAATAGACACTTTTCTTATTCATCAAAAATAGTTAAAATTGGTTGTTCAAATAAATTAAAATACAGTTAAAAAAAATCCCTAATTTGCTCCTACTTGAACAGCCGCTTTTTAGTGTGTTTTTAAACCAAATTTACAAGCCTATTTTTGAATACTGGCTAGCGCTTTTGTAATACTTGTTTGTGGCTTTTTACAAGTACCATTTACACAGACATAAATGAACGTTTTGGCGTCATTAAATTTATAGGCTAACAAAGGAAGCGTATTGTTTTCTTTCGTAGTTCCTGCAACTAAAATGTTTGGGGTATAGGTATTCCCTAGCTTTTTATTTAACTCCAAAGCATTCTTTCCAGCAAGGACAACTTCATAAAAAGGTTTTGTAAAAGTGACCATCAAATTTAACCAATTGCTGTAATTCGCAGGATACATTTTTATCTCTTTCTTTAAATTACTAAGCATTTGTTCTGAAATATTTAGATAATTTTTGTCAGCATAATAATGTCCTAATTTAAAAAGACTGTTTGCAATCATTGAATTAGAAGAAGGGATAACGCCATCGATCACTTCATATTTTCTAGCGATTAAATTTTCATCCTCTTTCGATGTAAAATGAAACATTTTATTATTTTCATCAAAGAAATTAACAAATAAATACGCCATTAAGTCCTTAGAAGTACGTAGCCATTTTTCATCTAAAGTAACTTCATACAGCGAAATAAAAGCGTGTATTACGGTTGCGTAATCCTCAGAATAGGCATTAATCGTACTATTGCCATTTTTAAAACTCCGATACAACCCACCGTCTTTTCTTAGTTGATGGTCCACTAAAAAATTAGCATTTTTAATGGCTGTTTCTAAATGTGTTGTTTCACCAAAAGCTTTGTAGGCATCTATATATCCTTGTAACATTAACCCATTCCATGAAGTCAACACTTTATCATCTAAATTGGGGTGACTCCTTTTATTTCTTGCTGCTTTTAAAAGGTTTTTCCAACTAAGAACTTTCTTGTCTACTTCGGTTAATGTCATTTTTTGTGCTGTTGCAAAGGCTTCTTTTGAGGTATTTCGAATCAACACGTATTTGTTTTTTTCCCACAAACCATAGGTGTTTATATTGTAAAATATTTTGAAAAGCTCAAAATCATCCTTCAAAATTAATCGTAACTCAGCTTCCGTCCATTCATAAAAGGCACCTTCTTCTTTTTTACCTAATTTATTTTTACTGTCGGCATCTAAAGACGAATAAAACGCCCCGTTTTTAGTGGTTAATGTCTCCTTCACAAACTGTAATGTTTCAAAAACTACGCTCTTATACAACTCCTTTTTTTCATTTAAATATCCCTTGGCATACAAGCTTACCAATTGTGCATTGTCATATAACATTTTTTCAAAATGAGGAATGTGCCACTTTTCATCTACCGAATATCTAGAAAACCCACCAGCAACGTGATCATAAATACCACCATACGCGATTTTAGTCAAAGTGTTTTCTGTATATTGCTTCCAAACAGTATCCTTAAACTGATGACTGTATCTTAAAAGAAACTCCAAGGAATTCGGCATTGGAAATTTTGGAGCTCCTTTAAACCCTCCGTAAGTCGTGTCTAATTGAGTCTTCCAAACAGCAATAGCCGCAGTTACTTCTGTATCTATAAAATTGGGTGTGGCCTTGTTCAAGGCAATCAATTGAGATTCTTGGATTCCTTTGGTTAAATTTTCTGCAAATTGTATCGCCTTCTCAGGATTTTCTTTATATAATTTAGAAATACTTTTTAAAACTTTAGACCATTGTTCTTTTGGAAAATAGGTACCCCCAAAAATAGGTCTTCCGTCTGGAAGCGCGATACAATTTAAAGGCCAACCTCCACTACCCGTCATTAACTGAACTGCATTCATATATACTTTATCGACATCGGGTCTTTCTTCTCTGTCGACTTTTATATTGATAAAATTCGCATTCATGATTTTTGCAATCGTATCATTCTCAAAACTTTCTTCTTCCATTACATGACACCAATGACAAGCGGAATAGCCTACAGATATAATCAGTAATTTGTTTTCTTTTTTTGCTAGTGCTAAGGTCTTTGGATTCCATGCTTTCCAGTTTACAGGATTGTAGGCGTGCTGTAATAAATACGGACTGGTTTCACTTATCAATTCATTACTTTCTTTGCCATTTGTAGGTTGTTTTTGAGTACAATTCAAAAAAGAGAGTAAAACAGTAAGAAAAGAAAATTTTAAAAGTAGGTTCACGTAGCTTCTATTTAGAAACATAAATATATGAAATTTTGGTTTTAATACAACGAAATGTAAGGACATAAAAAAACACCCAAAAAATTAATTTTGGGTGTTTAATAAAATAAGAATTAAATTTCTTTATTCTTTGATAAATTTAGCAGTACCAACTGCATTTCCTACCGTATACTTAATTAAGTAGATACCCGAAGACAAACCTGAAACATCAATAGCTGCTGAATTACTATCAATATTTAAGCCCATTACTTCTCTACCTAATACATTATAGATAATAGCATCTTCAATGGTATTTGCTGCTGAAAGATTCAATACTCCTGCAGCAGGATTTGGATGCATAGCAACGTTTAAGGCAGCATTGTCGCTTACACCTGCAGTAGCAGCAGCTCTGTACATATATATATTATCAGTATAAACAGTACTAGGCGCTGCTCCCGAATTTGTATAAATTAAAAGTACTTGTGCAATTCTTTCTCTTGCATCATCACCTAATTCCAAATCAATAGAAACCCAATTTTGAGCATCTGTTGATAAAGTTGCAATTTCTTTAGTTATACTATTAGTTTCTCCACTACCTCCTGTATGATTAGATAATTTAACTTTAAGAACCTGTCCAGCAACATAATCACCTCCAATCCAAAAATCAGCATGTAGGTGCGTCATGTCTGTAGCATTTACAAATCCATCCGTATTAGCAACTTCATTACCTATAAAGTCACCAGTTCCATTCGTTATTTTTAACAGATTGTTGCTTGCAATATTTTCTTCTACAGCATCAGCACCATTGTCCCAAGTAACTCCGTTTAAACCTGTACTTGTATATGCCTCACTATAAAAAGAGATTACATCCCCTGCATTTCTAGTTGGTGGTGCTGTAGGTGCTGTTGTTGGGGGTGATGCTACTGGTGGTGGTGGTGACGCAGGATCAGCACCAAGAGTTATACTCGAAATTAAATAATCAGTGGCCTTACCATTGATTGTATTTGCTCCATCAGTACCAAAATCCATAAAAATTACAATTTGAGTCCAAGGTTCGGCACCAGAAGCACCAAAATTGAAGGTTACCTCTTGTTCACCAGAACCAATACTTTTTCCTTCTATTTGAGTACCTGCAGCAGATCCACCAGCAAAACTAGCTTTGATTAAATGCGTACGCTCTTCTCCAGCAGGAACATCTATTGGGTCCATCGTTACTGTAAATGTATTATTAGCATTATCAATTAAAGAAAAAGGTGTTGTTAAATCAAGATATGCTTGATCATACGCGTGTCCATTTCCATTAAATCTCAATTTCCCACCTTCTAAGGCTACAGAACCACCTGTATGACCAGCTGCATCATAGGTGAATAATTGGCTAGCATCACTAAAATCTAAAGGCAGAGAAATTTCTGGACATGCATTACAAACACCTCCACAATCTACTCCTGTTTCATCTTGATTCTTGATACCATCCGAACAAGTTTCTACTACTGGAGTTGTTTCAGATTGTGCAATATCATCAAAGTAAAAAGTAGATGCTTCCGAACCGTCTCCTTGAACATCACCAGGTAGATAAGGAATCATAACTAAAGCTGTAAGATTTGTATCCGTTACACCTGAAAAATCGAAAGTTAAAGTCTCCCATTCTCCTGTCTTGGTAGTGTAAGCCAACTTTGGCCCACTAGTGGCGCCAGCTGTAATATTTTGCTCAGCTTTAAACTCAATTTTAGAACCTATAGGTGATGTAGTAAATATTCTTACTTCAATATTCGACTTCGTTGAGAAATCAAAAGGAGTGTCTAAAATAATCTTAGCCCCTGCCCAAACTTGTCCAGCTCCTTTTACTATTTTTAATAAATTGACACTTGTATTTCCTATTGCTTGTGCTGTTCCTACAGCTTCAACGGTTGCTACTCCTCCATCAAATCCTTCGAAATCTGCTGTTACAGGACTTGTTTCAAAATCGTAAGGTAAGTCTTGAGCAAACCCAAACGAAATGGTTAATAAAGTAATGAGTAAAGTAATTTTTTTCATAATTATATGGTTTAAAATGTTAAGTAACAATATTAACAACATTCTATTCTAAATTATCATTTCTCACCCCAACAAAAAACATACAGCATAAAAAAAAAGTCATTCACCCAAAAACCTCTGTTATCATTGGATTAATTAGTTTTGTTTATTTATCTAATTATAAACATGTTTACTTTTGTATGGTGAATGTATGGAAATTGGAGCCTAAATTGACACCAAAAAACTTGAAGCACTTTTCATAAAACTGCAAAAAAAAAGGGAGTAACTGTTAATATTAATACTTAACTGGTAAAAATAGAATACTTAACACAAGTCTTTTTAGTGATCATTTTCCTTATAAAAACCTTCCTTTTACAATAAGATTTTTCATTTGCCTTCATCTCTCTAAGAGCTATAAAAAAGGAAAAAGATACTTCTTCACTTTGAACAGATCAGTCTAAAATAAACTATTTTTTAAATAAAAAACACCCTAAATCATTTATAGACAGCCTATTGATCTATAGTGTTTTGGTCAGTTTGGAAGATAAGTCCCCTAACGCTTTATTGTAAGTCAAAGGAGAACTCTTGTACATTAAAGCCTTAAAACTTATTTATTCCTACTGAATAACAGTAAAGAATCATTATTATTATTAATTAACAAAGCTTTCTTTTTATGAATCGTAATTGGTAAAACAGTCCGACTGTCAAAAGGCACATGAAAGCCACTAACACTTGGAGGTGAAGAAGTAAAATTATGATGCCCATCTCCGAGTAATAAAGCACCATGTCCCGCATCATAACGCGTGGTTTCAACTTCAACTCCATAATGATTCCCAACAAGTAGGATGTCTTTAAATCCATCTGCATTAAAATCATCAACTAGCGAACTTTTTATAGGGCTCACTTGGGCTTCAATAGGTAAAGGTTTGCGCCTAAGCACTCCTTTGTCATTTATTAAAATAATACTTTCAAAGTTACTAATCTCATAAACAATACCTGTTTTTACTTTATCTTCGGGAAGAATGTCTATTAATTTTGAAGAAGCAAAACTATGATAGTCTTTAAATTTTTCGGCAACATACGGCATTTGTAGTGAAGTACATTCTCTACCTCTCATAGGAACATAATCATTTTTATAAAATTTTGCCAAAACCACATCATTGGTACCATTGTTATCAAAATCATTCGCATATACTTTAAAAGGGTGCTGTTTTGTGGCTTTAAATTTATTATTCTTTCCCAAATTGCCTATAATATAATCGTCATCACCATCGTTATCAAGATCATTAACTGTTATAGACCACCACAAACCTCTACTATCCTCATCAATGCCAAATTTTTCAGCATTCTCTTTAAACAGTCCCTTATTGTTTTCTAGTACTTTAATTTTCATCCATTCCCCAACAATCAATAAATCTTTATCACCGTCAGCATCAATATCCGAGAAAACAGCATCCGTTACCATTCCAATTTCCTGAAGATCAGGAGCTATTTTAGTAGCTGCTTTTTTAAAGATTCCTTTGTCATTAATTAGTAAATAACTACTTCCTGGAAAAGGATACTTTCCTGCGATCAATCTGGTTCCTACAAATAAATCTAAATCACCATCCGCATCAATATCAGACGCTTTGACACATTGTGTACTTTCATAAATAGTTGGAATTGCTTTTGAGTTTTTTGTAAAGCCTCCAAGACCATCATTTATATACAACCTGTCTTTTAGTAATTTATCTCCTCTTTTAAATTCACTTCCTCCGCTGGTAACATACAAATCTAAATCATGATCACCATCAACATCAAAAAACAGCGCTCCTAAATCTTCCGATTTTTTGTCTTTGGACCAAGGTTGAAATTCGCTTTTTTCAAATTTCCCTTCGTTATTTTGCAAATACAAAACACCTTCTTGTTTTGCTGCTCCTCCAATAAACAAATCATCTAAGCCATCTCCATTCACATCGGCTATTGCTGAAAAAGGACCATTATTGGATAACTTATGTGGTAGCAGCGTTTCTTCTTCCAATTCATCAAATTCATTTTCTTTGTGCTTGTATCCAAGTCCAAAATCTTTGGTTTTAATCTCTGAAAAAAGCGGTTGTATAACTTGGGTGTTTTTAGAAATCAATGTTGCATTTGCATATTTAGCAAGTAGTGTTTTATTAGCATCAATATTTTCAAAAATGTTCATTTTACCGTCTGGCCAAATCACTTCAACTTTTTCTATAATGACCTCTTTTCCTAATCCAAAAAACAAGCCATGCTCCATTGATGACAAAAAACCACGTGTTACATTATTTTCTGCAACTTGCATTTTATTATTGTAATGAATGATGGCTTTCGCTCCAATACCAAATTTATTTTTTTTGGATCCTTCAAATTTAATTTTCAAAAAATTTCCTGTTGCTTTATTTTCATAAACAAAGGCGTGTTGCTCCATATTATTAACTACTACATCTAAATCGCCATCGTTATCTAGATCGCCATACGCCATTCCATATGAAAAGCTTGGGGAGGTAAACCCCCATTTCTCGCTTACATTTTTAAACTCGAAACCATTTGTATTTTTGTACACATAATTAGCTACTGGTGTAGACGGCGCAATTTTACTCATACCATAAAAATCTTGAGATGTTGTTTTGAGTTCTTTACTTAAACTTGTTAAAAAATCATTATTCCTTACATCTTTTTTAATACCATTAGAAATAATAATATCTTTAAAACCGTCATTATCTAGATCTACTAATAAACCTGCCGAACTCCAATCTGTCTTCGCTAGACCTGCGAGATGTGCAATGTCAGAAAACCCCTTAGTACCTGTATTTAATTGCAATGTATTAGACATATATTGATGATGTCCTCCTGATTCAATCATTTCATTGAATTCCTTTGCGTTCATAGAACCCATATTTGTTTTAGAACGATAATGATCTTCAGCAGCCATATCTAAGGTGAAAATATCTACTAAACCATCATTATTAATATCACCTGTATCTGTACCCATGCTAAATCTAGAAATATGTTTTAATTGTTCATCAATCACATTTTTAAAAGTACCATCTCCGTTATTTTGATACATAAAATCAGGAGCGTCATAGTCATTAGAGATATAGAGGTCGACAAATCCATCATTATTAAAATCACTAGCACTTACACTTAAGCCATATGTATATTTACTCGAAAGACCAGCTTGCTGTGAAATATCTTGAAAAAAACCATCGTTATTTATATATAATTTATCGGTATAAAACTGATATCTTTTTTCCGGAATATTGATGTATCTACTAAATAACCGCCCGTCCGGGAGTTGGTTTACTTGATACATATCCAAATCCCCATCATTGTCCATATCAAAAAATACAGCTTGTGAAGAAAATCCGGCATCTGCTAATCCGTATTCTTTTGCAGATTCTGTAAAAGTTAAATCTTTATTATTTATGAAAAGTTTATTTGTTCTGTCTGAAGGGGTCATAGAATCTCCATTTCTACTCACATAAATATCTAAATAACCATCATTATTTACGTCTGCCATAGTTACACCCCATGACCAACCTGGACTTCTGGTAATCTTAGATTTTTTAGAAATATCTTCAAACTTAAAGTTTCCTTTATTTAAATATAGTTTATCTTCAACTTGATTTCCACAGAAAAAAACATCTGCCAAGCCATCATTATTTAAATCTCCAATAGCAACTCCAGCGCCACTATATAACTGATTGTAATAAATATGATTCAAGTTTTCAGATTCTTTGATACTATTCATAAAATCAATCCCTGTTTGTTCAGCAGGCAATAATTCAAATCCACCCACCAATGTTTCTGGATGTAAATTTCGTTTAGAATTTTGACAAGAAATTAAGAATACACTGACAGCGAATACTATTTTAAAACAAAAAAAGAGGGTTTTCATTTTCATTATTACGAGAGGTTTGAAGTGTAAATATAAAATATTTATACTTTATATTATGAATTAAAATAGTTAAAAAAACGATTACTAACTGATGCTTTGATTTTAGTGTATTATTTTTTTCCATAAAAAAAGCCCATCAATAAATTGATGGGCTTTTGTAAAACTTGAAGTATATTTTTTAGATAACTTTTACGTTAACTGCATTTAATCCTTTGTTTCCTTCTTGTAAATCAAACTCTACATTGTCTCCTTCGTTGATTTCGTCTATTAAACCTGAGATGTGTACAAAGTGATCTTTGTCTACGCCTTCTTCAGTGATGAATCCAAATCCTTTAGACTCATTGAAAAACTTTACTACTCCTTTATTCATTATTGTGTTATTTAATTTATTATACTAATTATTTTGCAAATATAAAACTATTTTTCTGATATACAATATTGATTCGCTTATTCTTTCATTTAAAGAAGCACTAAATCCCATTTAAAAAACAACAAAAAACTACTTACCAATGATTTAACGTAGTTTTTGTTTGCGTTCGATTTCCTATTCCATTGTTTTTTTAAAATCACGCAAAAGTTGTTGCACTTTATTGTTTTCAAATACAATGGGATATACTTCTTTTAAAATAAGATGGTATTCGAAATCGATCTTCAAAGCCTCTATTAAATGGGTAAATCCATATTTTTCTTTATTCACCAGAAAGAACAGTCCTGCGAATCGATATTCAATTTCAGCAACCTTCTTATACTTCTTTTGTGCTTTGATTAAGATCATTATTGCGTCGTTAAATTCTCCTAAAAAAGAAAACACATCTGCTAAACCAATATAATTTTCTAAAGCATCGTCTTCTAAACTTAAACACTTTTCAAAACCTGTGACCGCTTCCTGATAAAAATTTAGTTTTAAGTTAATTTCAGCATACCGTCTCCAATACGAAGGATTGTCTTCTTCAATTTTTAAGGCTTTGGAAATATAATACAGGCCTTTTTGATAGTTTTTTTCCTGACAATACCTATTCGTCAATAGCTCCCAACCTTTTTCTAGCAAGGGATCTTCGTGAACTGCTTTTTTGTAAAAAGAAACAGCAGCAGCAAAATTTCCTAACTTTTCGTGGCACTCGCCTATTCTAATATACGCAAAGGCCGTTGCATCATCTAACTCAAGAGTGATTAAGTAGTTGTCTATTGCTTCTTGATACCTTGCTAATTCTTCTAATGTTTTTGCTTTTTCCAAATACCCACCAATAAAAGACTCGTCAATTAAAACAGCATAATCGAAAGCACCCAATGCGTCTTCATACAATTCTAAAATAAAATACTGTCTCCCTAATTGATGCCAAGCAACTTCACAATACGGATTTACTTCAATATAAGCATTCAAATAAGTAATGGCTTCTTGATGTTCTTTTACCATATCAAAACAATACACCACATTATAGAGTGCAGCATAATCTTCATAATCTACATGCACACATTTTATAAAGGTGCTCCGTGCATTTTTAAAGTCGTCTAGGTACAGGTACTCCATCCCCAACAAGGACCAAACATCTAATTTATCATCTGTAAAAGTCAAGGCTTTTTTTAAGAGTTCAATGGCATCATTATGATTTCCTTTTTTAGAACTAATGGTTGCTTTCTGTATAAACACCTCATCATTATTTGGCTCTAAACGCTCAATAATCCGAAGCAACATCACCGCCTTATCTAACTCATCTTCAAAAACATAAATCTCTACTTGTAGTAACTTTAAGTCTACTGAAGCAGGATGCTGTTGCAGCCCAAGTTTTACTGCTTTTTTTGCCAAAGCATGTTTACCAGCATCTAAATAATGAATAATTATTTCTTCAAACTCAACCAAATCAAAAAAATAAACAGCGTTGGTTTTAAGCATGGATTCAAATTTTAATAGAGACATGTGCTATGAGATTTGAATTAGTATTTAAAGGTAATACAACACTGGGTTCGCATTTAATTTTGGTTGATTTGTTGTCAACAATTTAATTAACATTGCGTCGTTGGTGTTTTTTAGTCGGTATAAATTTTGCATATACATATATTTACAGTAATTTTGATTTTCAATAACTATCAAGCTAATTTGATAGCTTTCTTATGAGCAATAAAACCTTACTTAACTCAAAAGATATTGAAATAATTTTACATCGATTGGCGTGTCAGTTAATCGAAAACCACAACGATTTTTCGAATACAATTCTAATTGGCTTGCAGCCAAGAGGAAGTTATTTGGCCAATAGACTCGCCGATGTTTTAAAAAATGAATACCAGATTAAGGATTTACAATTGGGCCTTTTAGACATTACCTTTTACAGAGACGATTTTAGAAGAAGAAAGGCTCCTTTAGAAGCAGCTGCAACAGAAATGGATTTTTTAATTGAAGGGAAAGATGTAGTAATTATTGACGATGTTTTGTTTTCTGGGAGAAGTGTAAGAGCTGCATTAACTGCAATGCAATCTTATGGAAGACCAGAAAGTATTGAGTTATTAGTATTAATAGACAGACGTTTTAGCAGACATTTACCAATTCAGCCAGATTATAGAGGCAGACAAGTAGATGCTATCAACGAAGAAAAAGTATTAGTTACTTGGAAAGAAACACACAAAAAAGACGCAGTTTATATCGAAATTAAGTAATATGTCAGAATTAAGTGTACCACATTTATTGGGAATAAAATATCTAAAATCAACTGATATTGATCTTATTTTTAAGACTGCCGATCACTTTAAAGCGGTAATTAATCGACCTATTAAAAAAGTTCCTTCACTTAGAGATATTACCATCGCGAACTTGTTTTTTGAAAACAGCACCCGTACAAAATTGAGTTTTGAATTGGCAGAAAAAAGACTTTCTGCAGATGTAATTAACTTTTCTGCAGGACAATCATCCGTTAAAAAAGGAGAAACTTTAATAGACACGGTCAACAATATTTTAGCCATGAAGGTTGATATTGTTGTGATGCGACATGCAAATGTTGGCGCCGGAGTTTTCTTATCCAAACATGTAGATGCAAAAATTATTAATGCAGGAGATGGAACCCATGAACACCCAACGCAAGCCTTACTCGATTCTTATTCTATAAGAGAAAAATTAGGCAACGTAAAAGGAAAAAAAGTACTGATTGTAGGTGATGTACTTCACTCTAGAGTTGCTTTATCAAACATCTTTGCCTTACAATTGCAAGGAGCAGAAGTAAAAGTATGCGGACCCACCACTTTAATTCCTAAATACATTGCTAGCCTTGGGGTTGCCGTAGAAACCAACCTAAAAAAAGCCTTAGAATGGTGTGATGTTGCAAATGTTTTGCGTGTTCAGCATGAAAGAATGGATATTAACTACTTTCCTTCCACAAGAGAATACACTCAACTGTTTGGAATTAATCAAGAAATTTTAGACAACCTTGGCAAGAAGATTGTAATCATGCATCCAGGTCCTATCAATCGTGGAGTAGAAATAACAAGTGCAGTAGCAGATTCAAATGAATCCATCATTTTAGAGCAAGTAGAAAACGGAGTTGCAATAAGAATGGCGGTCATTTATTTACTAGCACAACAGGTTAAAAGATAAACAATGCAAATAGAAAAAAAAGAGCGTTTCACCCTTATTTCACCCGATGAAAACTCGTTTAAAGCATTTTATGATTCTTTTTTAATTGAAGAGAAAAAACATCAAAAAGAAAATATTATTATTCGAGTTTCTAATAACTTTAACATTACTATCGAAGAATTTTTATTATTTTTGAAGATTGCGACTCAAAAAAAAGAAAATGGCACATCATTTGTTATTGTAAATTCAGCAATAGATATTGATGATTTTCCAGAGAGTTTTAACGTCACTCCTACTTTACAAGAAGCAGAAGATGTCATAGAAATGGAAGCGATAGAGAGAGAATTAGGGTTTTAGAAAAGGAACAAATGATAAAAAAAATACTTTTTATTTTATTTTTAAGTAGCACATCTTTAGGGTTTTCACAAGAGAAATCCATTGATGATTTGTCTGCTGCACCAAATCCTTTTACAAATTCCACAAAAATTAGTTTTACTTCAACATCAAATACTACCCTCTTTTTTACAGTAAAAAACGTATTAGGAAAAACTGTATTTAAACAAAATATTGAAATAAAATCAGGTAAAAACACCCTTCCTTTTTACAAAAATGATTTACCAAAAGGAATGTACATTTATAGCATACAAGACAAATCTAGAACGATCTCTAAACGTCTAGTCATTAGATGAGTATACAATTAACTATTTTAGGATGTCATTCTGCCACTCCAAGAATAAACGCTTTTCCTACTTCCCAATATTTAGAGATTAATAACCGTCATTTTTTAATTGATTGTGGCGAAGGAACACAACGCCAATTGCGAAAATACAAAGTAGGTTTTTCTAAGATAAATCATATTTTTATTTCCCATTTACATGGAGATCATTTTTATGGTTTGGTCGGATTGTTAGCAACCTTCGGAATTCTAAACAGAGAAAAAGAGCTTCATATTTTTGGGCCAAAAGGCATTAAAGAGGTTACTTTATTGCAATTAAAAGTTTCTCAATCTCATGCAAAATATAGTATGATTTTTCATGAGTTATCTTCCAAAAAAAGCGAACTTATTTTTGAAGATGATAAAGTCACTGTCAGCACCATTCCACTTAACCACAGAGTGTATACAAACGGTTATTTATTTAAAGAAAAAGAGAAGCCTAGAAAACTGAACATGCTAAATATTAGCGGATATCCCGCAATTGACAGAGCAGATTTTTTAAACATAAAAGCAGGCAGAGATGTTGTTTTAGCATCTGGTGAAATAGTGCCAAATTCTACATTAACAATCGATCCACCAAAAGCGTTAAGTTTTGCTTTTTGTAGTGACACCATTTATAAGCCAGACATTATCCCCATCATAAAAAACGTAGATTTGTTATACCATGAAGCTACTTTTTTAGCGGATAGAGAAGATTTAGCAAAAAAAACAAAGCATGCAACCACAAAACAAGCTGCTGAAATTGCAAAACAAGCAATGGTAAAGCAATTAGTTATTGGGCATTATTCTGGCAGATACAAAGACATCTCAGTATTTAA
>CATITK010000090.1 GCA_949545755.1 Polaribacter sejongensis
ATCTGCCTACCCTTTAGAATCGAGCGAGTAGCTCTCAAGTTCTAATTTACATGGCATTGCACCTCATAGAGTTTACCTGGTTTCACTACAGCCGAACTGTACTTGCTTTCTGTTGCACTTGTCCTCAACTCTCGCTGGACGGATGTTATCCGCTATGATACTCTTTGGTGTCCGGACTTTCCTTCACACAAAAGCGTGACGATAAGATAAGTCTGCTATTTCTATATATTCTCTTACTTATAAAAAAACCCACTCAATAAATTGAGTGGGAAAAATTGCTATGAAAAAGAAAAAGTGTTGCTGATTTCTCAACAACACTACAAATATATATTAAAAAGTGTAATAAAAAAATGTTTTTACATAAAAAAAAGAAATTAAAAATTCTTAATTTATGAGAACATATCTTTTACTTTTTCAAAAAACGATTTATCAGATTTATTAGGACTTGGTTTAAAGTTCTCGTTATCAGACATTTTTTCAAAAAATTCTTTTTGTTCTTTGTTTAGTTCCTGCGGTGTCCATACATTAATATGAATTAGAAAATCTCCTACTCCATATCGTTCGATACTCGGTAAACCTTTCCCTTTTAATCTTAAAATTTTACCAGACTGGGTTCCTGCATCAATTTTAATTTTCACTTTTCCTGTTACTGTATCAACTTCTTTACTAGTTCCAATTACTGCTTCAGAAAAATTGATATATAAGTCATAATGAATATTAGTTCCTTCTCTTTTTAAAGTTTCGTGAGGTATTTCTTCAATTAACACCAATAAATCACCTGCAATTGAGCTTTTACCTGGAGCTTCATTTCCTTTTCCTCCTACTTTTAATTGAACTCCTTCAGTAACTCCTTCAGGTATATTGATTGCAACAGTTTCCTCCTTAGTAATCAAACCTTGTGCATCAGCACCATTTGGCTTGCTATTTATAATTTCTCCTGCTCCAGAACATGAACCACAAGTAGCTGCGGTCTGCATTCTACCCAAAATAGTATTGGTAATACGCATTTGCTGGCCGGAACCATTACAGGTTGAACAGGTTTTGTAAGTAACTCCGTCTGCTTGAATTTTTCTACGAACTTTTACTTTCTTTTCTACTCCTTTGGCGATTTCTTCTAAAGTAAGTTTTACACGAATTCGCAGATTACTCCCTTTAACTCTTGCTTGACGCTGGCCACCACCGCCAAAGCCACCAAAACCTCCGCCGCCGCCGCCGCCAAAGATATCTCCAAATTGACTAAATATGTCATCCATATCCATTCCGCCGCCACGAAAACCACCACTGCCACCGCCTTGAGGTCCGTCAAAAGCTGCATGACCATATTGGTCGTAGCGTGCTTTTTTATTATCGTCACTTAAAACTTCATAAGCTTCTGCAGCTTTCTTAAAGTTTTCTTCAGCAGTTTTATCATCAGGGTTTTTATCTGGATGATGTTTAATCGCCATTTTCCTATAGCCTTTCTTAATTTCTGCCTGTGAAGCAGATCTAGAAATGCCTAATGTTTCGTAAAAATCTTGTTTTGCCATTTTTGTTTAGTTTGCAGTATTTCAGTCTTCAATATATAGTCTTCAGTAAGCAGTCAGTTTTGTGCTGCTTACTGAAGACTAAAAGACTGCCTACTTTTTTATTGTCCAATAACCACTTTTGGGTATCGAATAACTTTATCTCCTAACTTATATCCTTTTTCTATACAATCAATTACTTTCCCTTTTAAGTCCTCTGAGGGTGCTGGAATTTGTGTAATTGCTTCGTGAATTTCAGCATCAAAAGTATCACCAACATTTGTTGCTACTTTCGACAATCCTTTTTGCTCTAAAGTGTTATAAAACTTTTGAGAAATTAATAAAACTCCTTTTCTTAATTCTTCTGTCTCTTTGCTTTCTTCAATATGTGTCAGCGCACGCTCAAAATCATCAACAATTGGCAGTAAAGATGTCATTAATTCTTGTCCAGCAGTTTTGAATAATTCTATTCTTTCTTTAGCTGTTCTTTTTTTGTAGTTCTCAAATTCAGCAAACAAACGTAAAAACTTATCTTTTTCTGTCTGAAGTAGCTCTTCTGCACTTGGAGCTTCTTTTACAACTTCTACTTCAACTTCTTGATTTTCTTCAACTTGAGCAGTTTCTTGTTCGTTTTTTAGGACTTCGTCTTTTATCTCTTCTTTCTTACTCATTTCTTTGTATTCATTATATTATACACGGTTGATAGGCAAAAATGTTGCCAACAAAAAAATAGTGTCAGATTGACACTATTTTTTTTGTAATGATATCTACAAGTTTTTATAAAAACCTTGCAGGAGGTTTTTAATTTTTTATTCTTTCAATTTTAGCGCCAATAGACTTCAAACGAGCTTCAATATTTTCATACCCTCTGTCTATTTGTTCAATATTATTAATTATTGAGGTTCCTTTAGCAGAAAGTGCGGCAATTAATAATGATATGCCTGCTCTAATATCTGGCGAAGTCATCTTGGTAGCTTTCAAAGGGCTTTCAAAATTTTGACCAATTACGGTTGCTCTGTGTGGATCACACAAAATTACTTTTGCGCCCATGTCAATCAATTTATCAACAAAGAATAAGCGGCTTTCAAACATTTTTTGATGTATCAAGACAGTTCCTTTTGCTTGTGTAGCAATGACCAAAACGATACTCAATAAATCAGGTGTAAATCCTGGCCAAGGAGCATCTGCAACTGTTAAAACAGATCCGTCTATATAATTTTGTATTTCGTAAGATGCTTGTTCTGGAATGTAAATATCATCTCCTCTTTTCTCAAGCTGAATTCCTAATTTTCGAAACACGTTCGGAATTTGACCTAAATTTTCCCAACTTACATTTTTAATCGTTAATTCAGATCGGGTCATCACTGCAACGCCTATCCAAGAACCAATTTCAATCATGTCTGGTAAAACAGTGTGTTCACAGCCAGCTAAAGAATTGACTCCTTCAATAATTAATAAGTTAGAACCAACTCCTGAGATTTTTGCGCCCATTAAATTCAACATTTTACTCAATTGTTGAATGTAGGGTTCGCAAGCAGCATTGTAAATTTTGGTAGTTCCTGTCGCCAAAACAGCCGCCATTAAAATATTAGCAGTTCCTGTTACAGAAGCTTCATCTAACAACATTTCTACACCTCGCAATTCTTCTGCTTCTACTCCATAAAAATGTTCTTCCTTGTTGTATCTAAACTTAGCTCCCAATCGAATAAAACCTTCAAAATGGGTATCCAAACGTCTACGTCCAATTTTATCTCCTCCAGGTCGCGGAATATAACCTTTCCCAAAGCGAGCTAATAAAGGCCCAACAATCATAATAGATCCACGTAAAGAACTTCCATCTCTTTTAAAATCAGTAGATTCTAAATATTCTAAATTAATTTCATCTGCTTGAAAAGCATATGAATTACTGCTTAATTTTTCTACCTTTACCCCTAATTCTCCAAGAATAAAAATTAACTTATTTACATCTATAATATCGGGAACGTTATTTACTACAACTCTTTTAGGAGTTAATAAAACCGCACAAAGTATTTGCAAAACTTCGTTTTTTGCTCCTTGTGGCGTAATTGTTCCGTTTAATTTATGACCGCCTTCAATTTTAAATGATGCCATAGAATTCTTATCTTTTTCTATTTTTATTGTTATTGTTATGATGTGGTTTCTTGTGGTTACTCTTAGAATTCGTTTGACCTTGTCCTTGAGTGCGAGGTTTTCTTAGTAAATCTTTACTTTCAGAAAGTACTTCTTCCGTTTCTCTCAAATCAATTTTTCCATCAGATAAATCAAACAAATGCTTAAAAATCACAGGATCATCAACGGTATCTTTGTTCCAATTTAAGTAACATTTTTTCATGTGATTCGCAATGGTAAACACCAATGCTTCTTTTTTATCACCGTCTTCCCAGCCCAAAGCAGTATCAATCATTGTTTGAATATTATTACCGTAATAACGGTACCTTGAGGCTGATTTAGGATATGCCAATCCTTTTGGTTTCTCACGTAATTCTTCTTTGGATGGCTGTGGATAAGGAGATTCTACATCTAGTTTAAAATCTGCCATGATGTATAATTGATCCCATAATTTGTGCTTGAAATCGGGAACATCACGTAAATGAGGTTGTAAATTTCCCATTACATCTACAATAGATTTCGCCATTTTATCGCGTTCTTCTTTCGTTTCTAAAGCCAAACAATGATCTACTAATTTTTGTATATGTCTGCCGTATTCTGGAATTATCATCAACGGTCTTTCTGAGTTATATTCTAAATCGAATGTCATTTATTTATTTTTGAAGTGTGTGATCGATACTATTACGTAAAAAAACGAAACACTCGATCTAATAATTTATACTTTGTAGTTATTTAACGTTGCAAAATAACAATTTATTTTTTAGTTTTATGAATGATTTTTAACCAATCACTTTTAATTTTGCAAATTGTAATAATAATTTCTTTTTTCCTACGGTACCAAATTTAATTTCCGCTTTTTTATTAGGACCATTTCCTTCTAGAGAAAGCACTTCTCCACTACCAAATCGATTGTGTTCAACAATATTACCAACAACAATATTGCCATCAAATAAATTTGTATTTGCGCTTGTTAGAGACACTTTTTTTAAATTTTTTGGAATGATGATTTCTTTTTTAGCAACCAAATCACGTTCCATTTTTTTACGTTGAATCGGTTTTTGAAAACGAATTCCTTTTGGAGCATCTTCAAAAATACTTTTATCTACAAATTTATGAATGGATGATTCAATGGTTTTTGGAGTAATATAATGCAAATATTTATCCTCTATTTCTTCTAAAAATCGGCTAGGTTCAGCATCTACTAATTTTCCCCATCTATATCGGGTTTGCGCATAAGACAAATAAGCAACTTTTTCAGCCCTTGTTAATGCTACATAAAATAGCCTTCTCTCCTCCTCTAGCTCACTTCGAGTATTCATGCTCATAGCTGATGGAAATAAATTTTCTTCCAAACCAACAACATATACATACTGGTATTCCAATCCTTTAGATTGATGAATTGTCATTAAAGAAACACTTGGTTTATCATCATTTTTTTTAGCATCAAAGTCTGTTGCCAAAGCAACATCTTCTAAAAAAGTAGTTAAAGAGGCATCTTCTCCTTCTTCAATTTTATCAGTAATAAAGTCTTTAATTCCGTTTAATAATTCTTGAACGTTCTCAACTTTACTGACTGCCTCTGGTGTTCCTTCTTTCTCTAAGTCTTTAATTAATTGCGTTTGTTTTACAACGATCTCTGTAATTTCAAATGCATTTTTTGTTTGTGAATCAATTTGCAAACGCAACATCATATTCATAAAATTCTGAAGCTTATTTTTGGTGCCAGAATTTATTTTTAAATCAATTTTATCAATATATTTAATTACCTCGAAAATTGATTTTTTATAATGGTTTGCTGCTATTGTTAATTTATCGATTGTTGTTGCCCCAATTCCACGAGCAGGATAATTGATAATTCTTTTTAACGCTTCTTCATCATTTGGATTGATTAAAATGCGTAAATAAGATAAAATATCTTTGATTTCTTTTCGTTGATAAAAGGAAATTCCACCGTAAATTTTATAATCAATTCCTTTTTTACGCAGGGCATCTTCCAAGGCTCTTGATTGCGAATTTGTTCTATATAGAACACAAAAACTATCTGAACTTAATTGATGGTTCATTTGGTTTTCCCAAATAGACTGTGCTACAAACCTGCCTTCTTCTCCATCAGAAATTGTTCGCATTACATTGATTGCATCTCCAGCTTCATTAGACGTCCAAACTTCTTTATCTAATTTTGTTTTATTTTTTGCAATAACAGAATTTGCTGCATTTACAATATTACTTGTAGAGCGATAATTTTGCTCTAGTTTAAAGGTTTTTACATCTGGATAATCTTTCTGAAAATTTAAAATATTTTGAATGTTTGCCCCTCTAAAACTATAAATACTCTGAGAATCATCACCTACTACACAAATATTTCCAAATTTATCTGCCAAGGCTCTTACAATAATATATTGTGAGTGGTTTGTATCCTGATACTCATCTACCATGATATACCGAAAGCGGTCTTGATACTTTGCCAAGGTTTCTGGAAAACGAGCTAGTAACTCGTTGGTTCTTAATAATAAATCATCAAAATCCATCGCACCTGCTTTAAAACACCTGTCTACATATTCTTTATAAATAGCTCCAACTTGAGGTCGACTTGCATGAAGATCAGCTTCTTGTAAATCCGAATTATTAAAATAGGCTCTAACGGTTATTAAACTATTTTTAAAAGAGGAAATGCGACCTAAAATCTGTTTCGATTTGTAGCGTTCTCTATCTAAATTCATTTCTTTAATAATGGAACTTATCAAACGAACTGAATCTTGTGTATCGTAAATTGTAAAATTAGTTGGAAAACCTATTTTGTCTGCTTCCGACCTTAAAATCCTTGCAAAAACAGAGTGAAAAGTTCCCATCCAAAGATTCTTCGCTTCACTTGCACCTGCAACTCCTGCAATTCTTGCCTTCATTTCTTTGGCCGCTTTGTTGGTAAACGTAAGCGACAAAATGTTAAATGCATCTACACCTTGCTGCATTAAATGTGCAATTCGGTATGTTAATACACGTGTTTTACCAGAACCTGCACCTGCAATAATAATCATAGGGCCGTCTTTCTGTAAGACTGCTTGTTTTTGAGCTTCGTTTAAAGAGTTTAAGTAGGTATTCAATAGTTTATTTTGAAGATATTTGAAAACGTGAATTTAGCGAAACTATTGGTTTTATAAAAGAAGATGCTTTTTTTTTATTCACAAGTTATTCATTATTAAAATAGCACGATATCTGGTTTAAGGCAGATATAGTTAATTGTCTATTTATAGACAGATATTTTTGTGATTTCGAAGAGTCAATAATCTATTGAAGCGCTATCTTCAAAAAAAGAAAACAACTTCACTGACAAAAGTTTGCTTTTATTAGTTTTTTGTCCTTTTTTAGTATCAGTTGTGTCTGCTATAATAATAAAATAACACAGTGGAATCCTGAGACAGAAAATTAACAGCGCATATTTTAATCGGTACTTTATTTCGTTTTTGCTTTGCGATGTTTTTAGGAATCCTATATTTGTATGTTTTAAAGCTAAGTTAATTTTATGGAGGACAAAATAGTAGAAAGTATTGGGTATGTTTTACCTGCAATTGTTACAGGTTTGGTTGGGTATTACATGTTTAAAGGAACCATAAAACAACAAAATTCTGAAAAGAGACTGATACTTGTGTCAGAAAGAAAAAAAGAGGCTTTACCAATAAAACTCCAAGCTTATGAACGGATGTTGTTATTTTGCGAGCGTATGAATCCTGTTAAAATGTTAGTAAGAATAAAGCCTATTTCAGAAAACACACAAGACTATTTGCAATTATTAATTGCAAACCTAACACAAGAATTTGAACATAATTTAGTGCAACAGATTTACATTTCTGATGCTTCTTGGACTACCATTTTAGCTACAAAAAATGGAATCATTATAAAATTAAAAGAAGTTTCAGAAACGTCAGATTCAGCAAACGAATTGCGAGAAAAAGTACTCTTATATTATACCAAAACAATTCCACCCACAGAAACTGCCATTTCATTGATAAAAAATGAAGTAAGGAAAATAATGTAAAAAAAAAGTCTCCTCATAGAAAATTCTATGAAGAGACTTTTTTTTTAAAAATTTCCTTTTTTTAAAAGTTTTTTTAATTGAAATAAATCTTAGAAGCTCCTAAAGCAATTTCTTTAGTTTGTGTTTTCGTTTTGGTTGCAATACTATACACATTTAAAAAACTAAGATCAGTAAAATTAGCATTCAATATAAAAAGAGCATCTCCTTGAACTGCGATACCATATAAATACCCTTCTGCTTCAATAATAGTTGTAGTAGACAAACTCGTTGCGCTCTCATTGATTGCATAAATATTATTTCCAATATTATAGTAAATAGTATCGTTCTCTAAAACCATAACCGAAGGGTGTTCCCCCTCTGAAAAAACGAACTCATTGACAATCTCTAATGAAGTTGTATCAATCATAGCAATGCTTCCTGGAGTATCTCCTGTGACATTCCATAAAGCATCATAAAGTACTCTTCCTGAAGACAAAACAACCAATTGACCTGCATTATTAAAAAACAGTTCATCTGGATTGTCATTTACGGTTACTTCCTGAACCATTTCTGAAGCGATATCAATAACAGAGATAACATTATTAGTTGTAAATGCACCTTTATGGGATACGTATAACTTCCCGTCACTTTCTATAATCCGTTCAGGCCCATTTCCTACAGAAATTGTACCCTCGACAATAAATGAATCTAAATTTACGATTGCGATGAAATCATCTGTTTCATCAGCAGTAGAACCCCAGTTAGTCACGTATCCTTTATTTCCTACAACAACCATATATCTGGGAGTAAATAAATCCGTTGTAATTTCTCCTCTTTTTTCAAAACTATATCTATCAACAGCAGTAATTGTATTTTGGTTATCCACTACAATATAAGCATTATCATTATTGAAAGCTATTGATTGTAAATTAGTTCCTAATTCTCCTAAATTCACTTTTTTATAAATAAGGTTTTCTACGATATTAAAATTTTGTGATACAAAAGATACAGAACCGCTTCCTGCAGCACTTCCTTCTCCAGAAATTAACATTCCGTTTTCATAATTTCCTTTTGGTGAATCGATTGATTCGTTTTTACATGAAGCAAAAGAAACAACTCCAATAATTAAAAGTGATACTAATTTGTGCATTCTCATTGTTTAAAATTTATAGTTTATGTTTAAATTAAAATTCCTATTAGGCATTGGTCTTCTGGTTTGTGTAAGATATTTTTCATTAAAAATATTATTGACCTTAAAACCAATAGATACTTGATGTGCTTTATTTTTAATAATTTTATAATCGCCACCTAAATTGGCAACAAAAAAATTAGGGATTATGAAATCTTTAGAGTTACTTTCTGTAGTAAATGTTTTACCAGTAAATAATTGTTGATAAAAAAAACTATATTTTTTGTAAGTATAAGCTAAGCCACTATTTAATAAATGTTTAGGCACAAATATCAAGTACTTTTCTGTGCGCTTGTTTTTTGCTTCTGTATACACATAATTGATGTTTGCTTTTATAAAATGATGCCCACTTTTTTTAATAAAATCAGCAGTAAACTCTATTCCTTGATTTCTCGTATTTCTAAGATTAATTGGCGTCCAAATCCCTGCTCTTTTAGGATCTCCATTTGGAGTCCAAACAATCTTATTTTTTGCATCAATATAAAACACAGCAACATCTACTTTTATATTGTTGTTTTTAAAAGCAATTCCAAACTCTCCCTGCAAAGCCGTTTCTGGTATAAGGTTTATATTTCCCTGTCCTGGCCAATACAGATCATTGTAAGTAGGAACGCTATAGTTTTTTGATCCATTTGCTCTTAAAAAAAAGTTGTTCATTTTTTTTGTTTTAATACCCAAAGCAAAACTTAAAGGAACTGAATAGTCTGTATTAAAGTCTTTGCGAATCTTAGCATCAAAAAAGAGTGCATTGTTTAACTGTTGCTTATATAATACTGATTGAGAAAACTGGCGTCTATTTTTTTCTGAAATAACATCCGTTTTACCATATATTAATTCGTATTCTGAATAAGAAGTTATCGTTGCATGTAACCTCGGAATTTTATATGTTAATGAATAATTGGAGATATAACGTTTCGTTTTTCCAAAATTAAATTTCTTAGAATCTTTGTCATCAAAATATTGGTACTGTTGTGTTAAAAAACTAAATTTTACTTCATGACTTAGCTTTTCTCTTTCATGTGTATATACTAGTAAGTTTCTTTGATTGAGATCTTTATACTTATCATTTGCAGCGGTCGGGTTAGGCAATTCTCCAGAAAATAATCGTTCTCCAATATCGTTTGTACTATATAATTTTAGCTGAGAAAAAGGAGTTATTTTATAACCTAAACCAATATTTATGCTTGAATTGTGATATGCTCCATTAAAATTTCTATAGGAAGAGCCTAATAATTTATAATCATTCTCGGATGTATTATATGAAAGCCCTATTTTTAAAGAAATATTCTTTGAATACAATCGAAATTTATACAAATTATTAGAAGTACTAAAACTACCAACAGAGGCAACAAATTGATTCTGAATTGTTTTTTTAGAACGATAAATTAATTCATCGCTTAAATGTATTGTTCCTCCAATAGCCCCTGAACCATACTCAATACTCCCTCCCCCGCTTCTAATCGCTATTTCATCAAACAGACTCACTGCAAATGAATTAAACCCTGTTTGTCCGTTATTTATTGAATTGATATTAATACCATTCCAAATAACAGCAGTATTCGATGCACTTGTACCTCTAAAACTAGCAGTACTTGCTCCTCCTGAACCCGATTCTTTAAAATAAATTGGGGAATTGAACCGTAAAAGTGTTGTAAATGATTCTGTGTTTTTAAGTAAAATAGAATCATTTAGACTACGAATTTTGTAGCCTGTAGAATATTTCTGTACTCTTTTATCTGCAAGAACAACAACCTCTTTCAAAGTATTCCTTATGGAATCACTTTGAGACACCGCAGTGTAAGTAACAATAAAAAATATTGTAAATAAGACGTGTTTCTTCATAATACATATAACTTCTATCCCGAAAGTTTTATTTGTTTAAGATTTAGGCAGGTCTCCTGGCTTGCGTCTTGTAATTGGTCTTCCCATCTGAAAAAAGACAGTGACATAAAGAGTAATTACAAGCTTAATAGCTTACAGTTGCGGGAACAGCTTTGGTTTTTAACCAAATTCCCTTTTAATTTAATGTACACTAAAATCTACATTAAAACCAAAATCGCTGCAAATGTAGTTTATAAATTAATATTAAAGCGCATTTTTTTGTAATCTTGTGCTTAAATTTAGCTCGACAATGAAACTCACACAATTTTTATTTTTTATACTTTTTATGATGTGTGCTATTTCTTGTAAAAAAGAACCTATAATAGTCATTAAAAGTATTGAACCAGAAAGCATTATAAGACATGCAAAAGGTTTTGATATTGTTGATGATAACGGTATTAAGAAATTAATTATAAAAACTGCATTTCAAAATTCAACTGAGGTCTCTGAATATGAAATTTTAAAAAAAAATAGCACTAGTACTTCTAAAAATAAAATTATTAAAGTACCCATTCAAAGAATAGCATTGACATCTACAACCCATATTCCAATGGTGGAATTGCTAAATAAAGAAACTACTATTGTTGGTTTTGCGAACACTAAATATGTCTCTTCAGAAAAAACAAGTGCCTTAATTGCTGTAGGAAAAATCAAAGAAATAGGGAAAGAAAGTTCTTTAAATACGGAGGTTATTTTGGATTTAAAGCCTGAAATAGTAATTGGGTTTAGTGTTTCTGCTGCAAATAAGAGTTTAACAACGCTACAGAAATCTGGCATTCCTGTACTTTATAATGGAGATTGGCTAGAAGAAACTCCCTTGGGAAGAGCAGAATGGATAAAATTCTTCGGGGTTTTATTTGATAAAGAGAAACAAGCAGATAGCATTTTTAAAGTGATTGAAGCGAATTACCTAAAAGCTAAAAATAGTGCCTTAAAAGCAACCACAAAACCAACCATTTTGTCTGGTGCTATAATGAGTAAAGATATTTGGAATTTACCTGTAGGAAATAGCTTTGTTGCGCAATTTTTAAAAGAATCAAACACAAACTATCTTTGGAACAATTCGAAAGGAAAAGGAAGTTTGTCTTTAAGTTTTGAAAGCGTTTTTGAAAAGGGTAAAGATGCTGATTTCTGGATTGCACCAGGTTATTTTTCATCAAAAGAACAATTATTACAAAGCAATCAAATCTATACTGAATTTGAGGCTTTTAAAAATAATAAAATTTATACGACTTCCACCAAAAAAGGAAAAACGGGCGGCGTATTGTATTATGAACTAGCACCGGTAAGACCCGACTTGGTTTTAAAAGACTTAATTAAAATAACACACCCAAATTTACTGCCAAATTACACATTGACTTTCTTTGAAAAAATGCAGTAGTCTTCTTTATTTTTTGAGGTCACTTTAATTTCAATAAGTTTCGTGTCAAAAAATGGCTTTTAAAACAAACTTTGTTGATTTTTATCATCTCTCTTTTTCTCTTCTGCTTTCTTTTTAGCGATTGCTTTTTGCAAAGCAATTCTTGATTTTTCTTCAGCGGAGAGTTCTTCTAAAAGTGGTTTTTTAGTTTCAGTTACAGAAATTTCAATGGGTAATGCATTTTCAATTACCTCCTCATATACCACTTCTATTATTTCAACGCGTGCTTCTTTTGGTTCCTCAAAAGGAAGTGGTTCCAATAAATTTACTTGTTTTATTTTTTCTGTAGTTAACTGATTCCCTATTGCTTTTATTCCTTTTATAGCAATAAATTCTTCCAAATTTATTGTTTGATTCTCTAAGCTACGTTTCGAAAAAAGTACCTCAGCAATAGGTCTGTAATCTGTGGCAACTATTTCTAACTGAGACTTTGGATGTTCAGAAATAAAAAGATCTTCTTTTTCAGTCGTTTCTATTAAGAAGCGTTTTACATAGTATCGTTCTTTATCTCCATCAAAATAAATAGCAGCAATTGGTTTGTTTATTTTCCATTTTTCTAAGACAATCATATCTTCCTCAAAATGCATCGCTAAATCCGGTTTTACTGCTTTTACTTTTCCAGATTGTGTAATGATTAGCAATTTATCTTCTGCTCTAAATTCACCTAACAACTCACCTCTTTCATCTACATTTAAACGCTGAACAGCAGCATCAAACCAAATTTTTCTTGGTTTCAATGTAGAAGCCCCTTCCGACTTAAAGTCAATCGCTTTTATAGGATATTTTGTAATCGTATTTCCTCTTACCGCTCTTCCTTTTACCGCTAAATCAGTAAAATCAATATCCCACTTCAGCTTTTTAACGCTTCCAACAGCTCGTAAATTAACCGTTACAACTTCTGCTTCTCCATTTAAGTTTGCACTAAAATAATGCACTTTAGAACCTTTATTTCCATTGGTTAAATCGTATTCTTTATCTCTTGTAACGGCAGTTACATTAAAACGTTTCATAAATGAAGCTCCTTTTGTACCGTCGCGATACATAAAATTGTACACCGTTCTTTTGTCTTTTTTCTTAAAAACCGCCACATGGATAATATCTTTCCCTACAAAAGTTTTAGAATCCACTTTTGTTACCATCATTTTACCATCTTTTCTAAAGATAATTATATCGTCTATATCTGAACAATCTGCTACAAATTCGTCTCTTTTTAAAGTAGTACCTATAAAACCTTCTTCTCTATTTACATAAATTTTGGTGTTGTTCATCGCAACTTTTGAGGCAACGATATCATCAAAAATTCTAATTTCTGTTTTTCGCTCTTTTCCTTTTCCATAGGTATCCTTTAGACGTTTAAAATAATCGATTGCAAACTCAATTAAGTTCGCCAAATGCTCTTTTACAACCGCTATTTTAGCCTCTAACCCTTCAATGAATTGCTTGGCTTTGTCAATATCAAACTTTGATATTTTCTTAATTCTAATTTCTGTCAAACGTGCAATATCTTCTTCGGTAATCGCACGTTTTAAATGTTTGATATGAGGTTGTAAACCTAAATCAATTGCTTTAAGTACGCCTTCCCAGGTTGTTTCCTCCTCAATATCTCGGTAGATTCTATTTTCTATAAAGATGCGTTCTAAAGAGGAAAAATGCCATTGTTCTTCTAGTTCGTTTAATTGAATTTCTAATTCCTTCTTCAACAAATCAACTGTTAAATCTGTAGAATGTTTTAGCATTTCAGAAACCCCAACAAAAACTGGCTTATTATCTTCAATCGTACAAGACAAAGGAGAAATTGAATTCTCACAATTGGTAAATGCATACAAAGCATCAATGGTCTTATCTGGCGAAACATTTGGTGGCAAATGAACCAAAATTTCTACTTCTGCAGCGGTGTTGTCTTCAATCTTTTTAATCTTTATCTTCCCTTTTTCATTGGCTTTTATAATGCTATCAATCAAGGTCGTTGTAGTCGTTCCAAAAGGAATTTCATTGATAACCAAGGTCTTTTTATCCAGTTGCGCAATTTTAGCACGCACACGAATTTTCCCTCCTCGTACTCCATCATTATAATTGGTGAAATCTGCAATTCCTCCTGTGATAAAATCAGGTAAAATTTTAAAACTTCTTCCTTTTAAATATTTAATAGAAGCATCAATCAGTTCAATAAAATTATGGGGTACAATTTTAGTTGATAAACCAACGGCAATTCCCTCTGCTCCTTGCGCCAATAGTAATGGGAATTTTACTGGTAAATCGATGGGTTCTTTTCTTCTACCATCATAAGACATTTTCCAGTCGGTTGTTTTCGGGTTAAAAACAACGTCTAAGGCAAATTTTGATAAACGAGCTTCTATATATCGAGAAGCTGCAGCTCTATCTCCTGTTAAGATATTTCCCCAGTTTCCTTGCATATCAATCAGCAATTCTTTCTGACCAATCTGAACCATAGCATCCGCTATAGAAGCATCTCCATGAGGATGATACTGCATGGTATGCCCCACAATGTTCGCTACTTTATTGTAACGACCATCATCTAAGTCTTTCATAGAATGCATTATTCTACGTTGTACTGGCTTTAAACCATCTTCTAAAGAAGGAACTGCTCTTTCTAAAATCACATA
>CATITK010000091.1 GCA_949545755.1 Polaribacter sejongensis
AAAGCTTCTAAACCGATATCTTTTAATAAAAATTTCATTCTTGCTTTGGCCCTACTTTTACGCTCTCCAAAACGATCAAAAACTCTTAAAACACCTTCCATTATTGGAATAATTCTATCTGAAGGTAAGAAGTCATATAAAACTTCTGCATGACGTGGCTGAGAACCTAACCCTCCAGCAACCATTACTTTAAAACCTCTAACTCCATTTTCTATTTTAGCAATGTACCCTAAATCATGCAAGTAAGACAACCCTGTATCTTCATCTGTAGAAGAAAAGGAGACTTTAAATTTACGTCCCATTTCTTGACAAATTGGGTTTCGTAAAAAGAATTTAAATAAGGCATCTGCATACGGGGAAACATCAAAAGGTTCGTCGATATCTATACCAGCAGTTTCTGATGCCGTTACATTTCTAACAACATTTCCACAAGCTTCACGTAATGTAACATCATTTTTCTCTAACTCTGCCCAAAGCTCAGGTGTTCTATCTAAATCTACATAGTGAATTTGAATATCTTGGCGTGTTGTAATGTGTAATCTTCCTTTAGAATACTCATCAGAAACCGCAGAAATTCTTCGCAATTGATTACTCAATACTTTACCATAAGGCAATTTGATTCGAATCATTTGTACACCTGCTTGACGCTGACCGTAAACTCCTCTTGCCAAACGTAAACTTCTAAATTTTTCTTCGTCTATTTGTAGATTCTTAAACTGAGCAATTTTATCTGCTAATTCAATAATATCTCTTTCTACAACTGGATTTTCTATTTCTGTTTCAAAACTCTTCATTGTTCTATCTTTTATATGTTAAAAGTTGACACTTTAAACTCTCTGCTTTTAACTTTTTTATACGCTACTTTATAAAACCGACACCAACGGTATTGTTTGTTTTCGGGTTGATTAAAATAAAAGACCCATTCGATTTATTGTCTTTGTAAGAATCAAATAATAAAGGTTTACTTAATTTTAATTGTATGTCTCCGATTTGATTTAATGCCAATTCTGATGGATTTTCTTCAATCCCAGAAAAATCAGTTTTAATGATGCTTGCCAATCGTGTAATTTTTGCCTGCGCATCGTTTACACCATGTCTGATATAATATTTTTGAGAGACTTCCAAAGGAGCACTGTCCATCCAACAAATAGTTGCATCAATTTGCTTGGCTATTGTTGGTACTTCATTTACTTTCACCAACATATCTCCTCTACTAACATTTACGTTATCTTCTAGAGTGATGGTAACAGAACTTCCTCTTTTTGCGCTTGTATATTCTTTATCAAAGAAATTAATACTCTTAATTTTCGATTTTGTCTGAGAAGGCAACACAGCCACTTCATCTCCAACAACTAAATCTCCACCATAAATTTTACCTGCATACCCTCTAAAATCATGGTAAGCTGACGTTTTTGGTCTAATAACAGTTTGTACAGGAAAACGTGCTTGAGAAATATCACTAATATCATCAGTATCTAAATTTTCTAGATGATGCATTAATGTTTCCCCTTTATACCAAGGCATTTTTTCCGACTTATGAACCACATTATCCCCTTGCAAAGCAGACATCGGAATAAAAGTCAAATTCTGATCTTTGTACTCGCTTTTACTTGCTAAATATTCAATTTCTCCTTTAATTACATTGTATTTTTCTTCTGAAAAATCAACTAAATCCATTTTATTAATCGCAATTACGACGTCTTTTATTCTCAATAAATTATTGATAAAAAAGTGTCGGTATGTTTGCTCAATAACACCATTTCTAGCATCAATTAAAACAATAGAAACTTGCGCTGTTGAAGCACCAGTAACCATATTTCTTGTATATTCAATATGACCTGGAGTATCTGCAATAATGAAACTCTTAGAAGGTGTAGAAAAATAAATATGTGCTACATCAATTGTAATTCCTTGCTCTCGTTCTGCAACTAAACCGTCTGTTGCTAAAGAAAAATCTAGATAGTCAAAACCACGTTGCCTACTTTTTTCTTCAATAGCTTCTAATTTATCGTCAGTCAAAGACTTGGTGTCATACAAAACACGACCAATTAAGGTGCTTTTACCATCGTCTACACTTCCTGCTGTTGCTATTTTTAGTACTTTCATTTTTTTGTTTTGTTGTTGGTTTTTGGTTTATTACTAGCAACCAAAAACTAATTACTATCAACTAATTTTTAGAAATACCCTTGTTGTTTTCTTTTTTCCATTGCTGCTTCGGAACGCTTATCATCAATTCTTGCGCCTCTTTCTGAAATTGAAGAATCTCTAATTTCTTCAACTACTTTTGCAATGTCTACTGCATCAGATAAAACGGCTGCTGTACAACTCATATCGCCTACAGTTCTGAAACGAACCATTCTTTCTAACACTTCTTCTTCTTTATCTCTAAAGACAACTTCATCGTCTGCAGACCAAATCATCCCATCTCTAACAAATGTTTTTCTTTTGTGCGCAAAATAGATCGAAGGAATTTCAATATCTTCTTCTTTTATATAAGACCAAACATCTAATTCGGTCCAATTTGAAATTGGAAAAACACGTACGTTTTGCCCTAGGTCAATGCGTCCGTTTAACATATCAAATACTTCTGGTCGTTGGTTTTTTTCATCCCATTGTCCAAAATCATCTCTTACAGAAAAAATTCTTTCTTTCGCCCTTGCCTTTTCTTCATCTCTTCTCGCTCCACCAATACAAGCATCAAAACCAAACTCTTCAATAGCGTCTAACAACGTTTCTGTTTGCAACATGTTTCTGCTTGCATATCGACCCGTTTCTTCTTTTACACGACCACTATCGATGTTATCTTGTACATCTCGCACGATCAACTCAACCCCCAATTCTTCAACTAATCGATCTCTAAATTCAATTGTTTCAGGAAAATTATGCCCGGTATCAATATGCATTAATGGAAAAGGAATTTTTGCAGGATAAAACGCTTTTTGCGCTAAACGCACTAATGTGATACTGTCTTTTCCTCCAGAAAACAATAGCACAGGTTTTTCAAATTGCGCTACGACTTCTCTAAAAATATAAATTGCTTCACTTTCTAAAGCATCTACTTGTATTATTCTTTGACTCATATATTCTGTTTTTAGATATGTAAACCACATTCGCGGTTACTTTCTACTTTTGTTGGATCGAAATAAGTGAATTCATTTGGCAAATTTTCTGCTTCTAAATAAGCATCCAATGCTGCATCTGTCCAGTTGTAAAATGGACTTACTTTTATAATTCCGTCTTTGCTTTGAGAAACAATATCAATACTATTTCTAAAAGCGGTTTGCCCTTTTCTTAAGTTTGTAAACCAAACATCTGGTTGATGTTCCTTCATTGCTCTTGTAAAGGGTTCTAATTTTACTTGCTCTGTAAAAACTACATGTTTTGGATCTTCTATAGAAGGAACTCCTAGCACGACATTCCTATGAGCAGCAGTTTGCTTTGGAGTATATAAATGAATATTTAAATTCAATTTTTGACTAATTTCTTCTGCGTGTTTATAGGTTTGTACTGTATTGTACCCTGTATCACACCAAATTACTTTAATGTCTTTTTGCACGTCAGTAACTGCTTTTAAAATGGCTACTTCATACGGTCTAAAGTTGGTCGTAATTACTGGATTCTTACCAAAAGAAATTGCCCAAGCTATAATTTCTGCTGGACTTTTAGTTTTTAGTGTTTCGTTAATCTCTACTAAGTTTATACCCATTACTTTCCCCATTTTATTTTATTCCATATTCTTTCATGAAAGAAGTATAAAACTAATTTTGTTAAAAAATCTACGGAGGCAATTGATGTTGCCAGTCCAATTTGACCTGTTAAAAAATAAGACACTATCAAAGTATCTAAAGTTCCAACGACCCTCCAGCTTAATGCTTTTAGGACACTTCGCATAGGTTTCTCAGAAGTTTTATCTTCTTCAAAACTGCTACTTTGTCCTTTTTTACTATAAATGATTTGGTTTAAAATCATAAAAAAAATATTTCAAATAATTAGCCTACTATATTAATAGGGTATGCAAACATACTCCAAAAATTTTGACTAAGTCGACAAATAATGTAAATAATTTCAAAAACCCTACAAAATTAGTAGATTAATAACAAAACTACAAATAGCTTGAGGATTTGAAATTATTTTTAGTTTTTTGTCAACAGCCTCTTTTTTATAAAAACCTTTAAAAACATGTTATTTCATCAGCAATTACACAAATCTGCTAAAGTCGTGTTTTTAAATATTTTCAATGAACTGTCTCTAACTTGCGCCATTAACTTATGAACAGCACAGGCATTTTCGTCTGGGCAATCTTCACATTTTTCATAAAAATTTAGACTTACGCAAGGAATCATAGAAATAGGACCTTCTAAAATTCTCATCACTGCAGCCATTTGAATATCTTTTGGTTCTTTTAAGATGTAATAACCACCACCTTTTCCTTTTTTAGAACCCAAAAAATCATTTTTACGAAGTGTTAATAGAATGCTTTCTAAAAATTTTAAGGAAATGTTTTCGCTTTTAGATATGGTCGCAATTTGAACAGGAGTTCTATTTTCCTGTCTCGCTAGATACGTAAGCGCTTTGATTCCGTATTTGGTTTTTTTTGAAAGCATGCACAAATATAGAAATAAAAAATAGAATTCCTACTAACTTAGTAGGGATATTATTTTAATGTTTTTTTGAGTTTATGCACAGCATTTTAAAAGAAAAGAAAGAAGCCTTCTTCTACCTGTTTTTTTACCCTCCCAAAGCTTGATGGATGTCTGCAATAATATCTTCTACATCTTCTAGCCCTACAGAAATTCTAACCAAACCGTCTGTAATTCCTACTTCTAATCGATCTTTCTCAGACAATCTACCATGAGTTGTAGAGGAAGGATGTGTTACAATAGTTCTCGTATCTCCTAGGTTTGCTGACAAGGAACACATTTTTATTTTATCTAAAAAAGCGCAACCGGCGGCAATGCCTCCTTCTATTTCGAAAACAACAATATTCCCTCCTAACTTCATTTGCTTTTTAGCAATTTCATATTGTGGGTGTGACTTCAAAAAGGGGTACTTCACAAACGTTACGTTTTTATTCGCTTCTAAAAAAGTAGCCACTTTCAACGCGTTTTCACAATGTCTATCTACTCGTATTGACAAAGTTTCTAAACTCTTAGACAATACCCATGCATTAAAAGGTGACATTGCGGGACCTGTATTTCTTGCAAAAAGATAAATTTCACGCATCAATTCTTTAGAACCAACCGTAATACCTCCTAAAACTCTACCCTGACCGTCTATTAATTTTGTCGCGGAATGTATGACTAAATCGGCACCAAATTTAATTGGTTGCTGGATATAAGGGGTTGCAAAGCAATTATCAACAATATAAATAAGGTTGTGCTTTTTTGCAATTTTACCGATCAACTCTAAATCTAAAATATCTACCCCAGGATTTGTGGGGGTTTCTATATAAATAATTTTTGTATTTGACTGAATTAAACTTTCTAATAAAGCGACTTCATTTACCTTAAAATAAGAAGTTTCAATATTCCATTTTGGTAAGAATTTAGTAAACATCGTATGTGTTGAACCAAAGACAGAACGACAAGAAACCACATGATCTCCAGCATTTAACAAGGCAGCAAATGTTGAAAAAATAGACGACATTCCCGTCGCAAAAGCATAGCCAGCTTCTGCTCCTTCCATTGCTACAATTTTATCTACAAACTCGGTCGTATTTGGGTTGGTAAATCGACTGTATAAATTACGTTCTTTCTCTTCTGCAAAAGAGGCACGCATATCTTCTGCATCATCAAAAACAAAACTCGATGTTAAATAGAGTGGTGTTGAATGTTCAGAAAATTGTGTTCGTTCCGTTTGAGTTCGAATCGCTACTGTTTCAAATTTTTTTTTATTACTCATTTTCTTTTTTATCAAATACTGAAACAAGTTCAGTATGGTACTGGATATCAATTATTATGTTTTGCTAGTCTTAAAATATCTCCAAAAACGCCTCTTGCCGTTACACTAGCTCCTGCTCCAGCTCCTTGAATGACAATCGGTTGTTCTCCATAAGACGCTGTGTAAATTTCAAAAATTACATCCGATTCTTTTAAAGCCCCTAATGGGGTCGTTTCTGGTGTGGAAACTAATTTCACTTCCAACTTTCCTTTATTTTGTGATAAATCTCCGCTTAATTCACCAATATAACGCAAAACGTGATTTGGTTTTTGCTCCTCTTTTAGTGTTTGATATTCCTCATTTAACAATTCTAAATTGCCTAAAAAGGCATCCGCAGCGCTATCTCTTAATTTTTCTGGAATTAAGTTTTGAATAGTCGCTTCTGTGAATTCATTTTCTAAATCTAGTTCTCTTGCTAGAATCAATAATTTTCTTGCGACATCATTACCCCCTAAGTCTTCCCGAGGATCTGGCTCTGTCAATCCTTTATCAATTGCTTCTTGTAAGACCTCTGAAAAAGGAACGTTTTTCACAGAAAAATTATTAAACAAATAACTTAAAGACCCTGAAAATACGCCTCTAATTTTGGTGATATTTTCTCCTGATTCATGCAATAAACGGATGGTGTCAATTAAAGGCAAACCTGCACCAACATTTGTTTCGTATAGATATTGCTTTTTGTGTTCCTTTAATTTTACTCTCACTTCTTTATAGAAATCAAAAGATAAGGTATTGGCTATTTTATTACAAGAAACCAAATCAAAACCAGCCTCAATAAAAGGAATATAAGTATTCGTAAAATTTACACTAGCCGTATTATCTACAGCAATTAAATTTTCTAAGTGATGTGCTTTTGCAAATGCAATAACAGCATCGACACCCAGATTCTCATCTCCTTTTTCTAATAAGTTTTGTTTCCAGTTTTTAGAAACTCCTTCTTTGCTTAACAATACTTTCTTCGAATTGGCAACTGCAAAAACATTGAGCTGTATCTTTCTTCGTTCTAAAACAGCTTGTGTATTTTCAATTATTTGATCAATCAGTGTTCCGCCAACCAAGCCTTTTCCAAAAATAGCAATATTGATCTTCTTGGTAACGCCAAAAACTTGTCCATGAATAACATTCACAGCTTTGTGCAATTCCTCTTTTTTAACCACCAAACTCACATTCTTTCCTGTCACCGTATTATTAAATAAAACGGGAATAATTTGGTTTTTAATTAAGGCATTGTAAGGAAGATGAAATTCACTCAAATCTTGTCCTACAATAGAAATTATTGCCACATCATTTACAATAGAAATATGATTTACATCTTGTGAGTAAAAATCATTTTCAAATTCTCTTTCTAAAGCAGCAACGGCCTCAACAGCTCTATTTGCATCAATAATTAAACCAATTCCTCTTTCTGAAGAACCCTGAGCAATAATACTTATACTAATATCTCGATCGCTTAATGTCTTAAAAATACGGGCATCTACGCCAACTTTTCCTAACAAACCTCTTCCTTCAAAATTTAATAAGGCAACGTTATCGATTGTTGAAATCGACTTGATTCCTTTCGCAGAAGACGCTGATGTAATTAAAGTTCCTTTGTCTTCTTTATTAAAGGTATTTAAAATACGAAGGTCGATGTTCTTTTCTAATAATGGAATGATCGTTTTTGCATGTAAAACATTCGCTCCAAAATTGGCCAACTCATTGGCTTCTGAATAGGAGAGTTGTTCAATTTTTTTTGCATCTGCAACCAAATCTGGATTTGCTGTAAAAATACCACTAACATGGGTGTAATTTTGCAACTCATCTGCATCCAAATAATTGGCTAACAAGGCAGCTGTATAATTACTTCCATTTCTTCCTAAAGTCGTTGTTTCTCCCTTTTCATTAGAAGCAATAAAACCAGTAACAATATTAATTTTTGTGGTATTATCCTTAAAATAACGAAACACATTTTCTTTAGAAAGCCCTGTAATAGGCTGTGCATTTCCAAAATTTTCGTCCGTAATAATCAAAGACCTTGCATCTACAGGATTTGCAGAAACTTGTTGTTTTTCTAACAAACTAGCCACCAATTTTACAGATAATAGTTCGCCTTGCGCTAAAACCACATCTTTAATTTTCTGACTATAGTCTCCCAATAAAAAAACACCCTCAAAAACAGTTTCTAATTTTGAAAATTCTTGAGAAAAATCAATGGAATTATTCGGTGCTTGTTGGTATTCTTTAAACGCTTCAAACGCTGATTTGTATTCCTTTTTTGCTGCTGCCCTTTCTAAGATAGCTTCTAATTCGTTGGTTGAATTTCCTCTTGCAGAAGCAACCACCGTAATTTTATCTCCGTTCTTATATTTACTTGCAATAATTTCAATTGCATTTGCCAAGCCTTTTCCATTGGCTAAAGATTTTCCACCAAATTTTAAAACTTTCATCTTATTCTCTCTGTAATCTTTATTAAAAATAGGTTCAATAATTTTTTGTAATTGATCATATTCTATCAAAAAAGCATCATGACCATGAACAGAATTTATCTCATTATAGGTCACATTATCTTTTGTTAGAGCCAACTTTTTAAACGTTTCTCTATTCTCTTCCGCAGTAAAAAACAAATCAGAACTCACCCCAATAATGTGAATATTAGCCTCCACATTCTTTAAAATTTCAATGTCTTTTTTTCCCCCAACTGTAACATCAATTGTTTTTAATAATTGATTCATTAATTTATAGGAAGACAATTGATACCGTTCTTGTAATTTTTCACCATGATGCAAAAGCCAACTCTCTACGTCAAATACATCTGAATTGTCTTTTTTAGAGCGATGAAAACGCTCTTTAAAAGACGCTGGTGTTCTATAACATAACATTGCATGCATACGTGCATCATGAACTGGATTGCTAGAATTTACCAGAAATTGTTCCTGAATCTGACAATTGGCTATCAACCAATCGGTAGATTTCCAATCGGTCGCGATGGGTAAAAAATGTTGGGTAATTTTAGTATTTAAAATAACCATTTCCCAAGCAATCCCTCCACCTAGAGAACCTCCAATTAATGCAAATAATGTCTTAATTTTTAAGACTGATAATCCTTCTAAAAAAATTCTTGCAACATCTCTTGCGATAAACTCCTTGTATGTATCAATTAAAAAACCATCGAAACCATTTCCGGGAATATTGAACGATAAAATGGTGTAAGTATTGGTGTTGATTGCCTTTTCTTCTCCGACAATATCGACCCACCAACCCTCATTTCCAGCAACATTACTATGTCCCGTTAATGCATGATTAATTAACACCACAGGAGCAGTACCTAGTTCTTTTCCAAAAACTTGGTAGCTCAAATTTAGTTCATAAATCGAAGCACCCGTTTCTGTAGTGAAATTCTTTATTTTGATATGTTGCAATTGATGTTCCAATTATCTTTTATGAATTTAAGCGGACAAGGTTATAGAAACCTTGTCCGCTATTACTTAATTATAATTCTGAAAAAGTCGCTTTTAAATCGGCTTTTAAGTCTTCTAAATCTTCAATACCAACAGACAATCTAATTAAATCTTGACTTACACCAGCACTTGCTTGTTCTACGTCATCTAATTGTTGGTGCGTTGTACTTGCTGGGTGAATAATTAATGATTTTGTATCCCCAATATTTGCTAATAATGAAAATACTTTCGTTTTATCAGCAATTTTCTTTGCTGCTTCAAAGCCACCTTTTGCGCCAAAAGTAACAATTCCACTTTGCCCTTTAGGTAAGTATTTATCTGCTAAAGATTTGTATTTACTGCTTTCTAAACCAGGATAATTTACCCAAGCTACTTCTTCCTGTGATTCCAACCATTTTGCCAATGCCAATGCATTTTCAGAATGTTGCTTAATTCTAACAGGTAATGTCTCTAAACCTTGAATGATATTGAATGCATTTGTAGGACTTAAAGCACTTCCAAAATCACGTAATCCTTCTAAAATTAATTTAAAAACATACGATGCCGCACCTAAAGTTTCATAATATTTTAGACCATGATAACCAGCAGAAGGCTCCGTAAACTCGGGAAACTTTCCATTTGCCCAGTTAAAAGTTCCTGCATCAACAATAGCGCCTCCTAAAGAAGTTCCTTGTCCACCAATATATTTTGTTAAAGAATGAATTACGATATCTGCTCCATGTTTTATTGGATTTAACAATACTGGAGTAGCGACTGTGTTATCTACAATAAAAGGAACTTCTGCCGCTTTAGAATGCACAGAAATTGCTTCTAAATCTAATACATCTAGTTTCGGGTTCCCTAAGGATTCTACAAAAAAGGCTCTTGTATTTTCTTGAACAGCTGCTTCAAAATTATCTGGATTTGAGGCATCTACAAAAGTCGTTGTGATTCCTAATCTCGGCAAAGTAACACTTAATAAATTATAAGTTCCCCCGTACAAGCTACTTGATGCTACAATATGGTCACCCGCTTTTAAAAGCGTTAGTAAACCTGTTGCAATTGCAGCAGTTCCAGATGCAAAAACGACTGCGCCAATCCCCCCTTCTACAGCCGCTAAACGATCTTGTAAAATTTGGTTTGTAGGATTGTTTAAACGAGTATAGATAAAGCCTAATTCTTTTAATGAAAAAAGATTGGCAGCATGTTCTGAATTATTAAAAACATACGAGGTCGTTTGATAAATAGGCACTGCTCTTGTACCACCGTTGGCAGTTACGTCATGTCCTGCATGCAACGCGTTGGTTGCCAATTTGAATGTACTCATTTTTCTATTTTTTTTGGTTAGTATAGATTTATCTTTTCAAAAGAAACACAATAGCTCCTATTGTAAACTATTTTTTAAATCAAAAAGTCAAATGCATCAATTTATTGATGTAGTTACTAGAAAAATGTTATTAAGAAGGTTAGAATTTTCCTGAAAGGAAATTTCTTTTTTGTTATCTATCCTTTAAAATTTGCTTCAAAAACAAGCTTAGTATAAAGGGTAGAATGTAGCACCTTCTTTATTACTAAAGGGTTGCTAAGGTTTCAACGGGTCTAATCCCTCCGCCTTTCTTGATAACATTTCAATACGTTATTGAACTTTGTGAGTGCAAATATATGCTTAGAAAATTTTAATATCCAAATA
>CATITK010000092.1 GCA_949545755.1 Polaribacter sejongensis
CCTGTTTTTTTTATGTTGATACAAACCAGTATTTTAAAAGGAGCTAGAGCTGCAATTGCTTTTGATATTGGGGTTCTTTTAGGAGATGTTTCTTTTATTCTAATTGCTTATTATGGAAGCAGATCACTTTTAGAAAAGATAAAAGACGACCCGAGACTTTTTTTTATAGGAGGTTTAGTTCTTATTATTTATGGACTCATTACCTACTTCAATAAGCAAAACAAAAAAGAAGCTTTAGAAGCCACTAAAAACATTGAAATTAGGATAAAAAACAATTATATAAAGTTGTTTTTAAAAGGCTATTTCTTAAATTTTATAAACGTAGGTGTTTTGGCTGGTTGGTTAGGGATTGTCCTGGTGGTAGGTCCCACTCTAAATATGAATCCTAGAAGTATTTTTTGGTATTTTGCGACGGTTATTTTGGGGTATGCAATTACAGATATAGGAAAAATACTCTTAGCAAAACAATTAAAAAATAAAATGACTCCGCTGGTAATTTATCGTTTAAAAAGAATAATGGGCATCATTTTAATTGTTTTTGGTGTCTTTTTAATACTAAAAGGGTTTATACCTATTTAACCCTATAATATCGCAATAAATCGTTTCTTTTTCGCCTACTTTTCATCAAAAAAAATGATCTTAGCTAAGGCTATGTTAATTGTTTTTAATTTTAATTAACCAAAAAATAATTCAATTTATTTATACGTCATTATAAAATTAAATTGGTATTATCCTCAACGAAAAAATTGGTCTTTTTGTTCATTAAAAAAACCAGTGAATTATATTCACTGGTTTTTTTAAACTTTAAATAAGCGCAATCTTGATTGCGATTTATATTGCCAGTCTTCTAAGAAGGCTCTTCACCTTCTAATAGCGGTGTTGTTTGTAAAACAAAATCTTCTCCATGTAAGTAATCACTATCATCATCTTTAGGATCTACACGTTTACTATAATCGTATGCCCATCTATGAACTTCTGGAATCTTTCCTGGCCAGTTTCCATGAATGTGTTCAACAGGTGTTGTCCATTCTAGTGTATTAGACCTCCAAGGGTTCTGTGTTGCTTTTTGACCTCTATACATAGAGATAAAAAAGTTTGCAAGAAATATTATTTGTCCAATACCACCGACTAAAGCGAAAATTGTAATCACAACATTAATCTGTAATAAATCATCAAACATTGGAAAATTCGTGTTTGAATAATATCTTCTTGGCAAGCCTGCTAAACCAACAAAATGCATTGGCCAAAAGACACCGTAAGCACAAATTATAGTAATCCAAAAGTGCCAATACCCTAAGGTCTTGTTCATCATTCTACCATACATTTTAGGAAACCAATGATAAATACCTGCATACATCCCAAAGATTGCAGAAACTCCCATTACCAAGTGGAAATGTGCTACTACAAAATAGGTGTCATGAATGTTAATATCTAAGGCAGAATCTCCTAAAACTAATCCTGTTAAACCTCCTGTTACAAAGGTAGATACCAAACCAATGGAAAATAACATGGCAGGGTTTAATTGTAAATTACCTTTCCATAAAGTCGTAATATAATTAAAGGCTTTTACAGCTGATGGAATTGCAATTAACAGTGTTGTAAATGTAAATACAGACCCTAAGAAAGGATTCATTCCTGAAATAAACATATGGTGACCCCAAACAATTGTGGATAAAAAAGCAATAGCAAGAATAGAGCCAATCATTGCTCTGTAACCAAAAATTGGTTTTCTAGAGTTTGTTGATATAATTTCTGATGTAATCCCAAGAGCAGGTAGTAATACAATATAAACTTCAGGGTGTCCTAAAAACCAAAATAAATGTTCAAATAATACTGGCGAACCTCCTTGATAATGTAATACTTCACCAGAAATAAAAATATCTGAGAGGTAAAAAGAAGTACCAAAACTTCTGTCAAAAACTAATAATAAGGCTGCTGACAACAAAACTGGGAAAGAAACTACCCCAATAATTGCCGTTACAAAAAATGCCCACATTGTTAATGGCAATCTTGTCATTGTCATTCCTTTTGTTCGCAAATTTAATATCGTTACAATATAATTCAAAGCACCTATTAATGAAGACGCAATAAATATAGCCATTGAAACAAGCCATAAAGTCATTCCCATTCCTGAACCTGGAATTGCTTGTGGCAATGCAGAAAGTGGTGGATAAACCGTCCATCCTGCAGATGCGGGTCCTGCTTCAACAAATAAAGAAATCACCATGATGACACTTGATAAGAAAAACAACCAATAGGATATCATGTTCATAAACCCAGAAGCCATATCTCGCGCACCAATTTGCAATGGAATTAATAAGTTTGAAAAAGTACCACTCAAACCTGCTGTTAGCACAAAGAACACCATGATCGTACCGTGAATTGTAACCAAAGCAAGGTAAATATCTGGATTCATTACGCCGTCTGTTTGATGGGGTCCTAGAAATGCTTCAAAAATTGTAAATGATTTTTCTGGCCATGCGATTTGCATACGAAAAAGCATCGATATAAATACAGCTATAATCCCCATAAACATCCCTGTTACTAGGAACTGTTTAGAGATCATCTTGTGATCTTGTGTAAAAATGTATTTTGTTACAAATGTTTCTTTATGATGATGTTCTGACATAATCTTTTAAATTTGTAGTGTATTTTAATTATAATTATTTAATAACTGATGCTAAAGTTGGTTGCTCTGCAATCCATCTGTCATATTCGTCTTGCTCTACAACCGTAATTTTCATTTGCATGTTGTAATGAGAAGCTCCACAAATTTTATTACATAATAATAAGAAATTGAACTCGTAAGGGTCTTCACCTTTCGCCATTCTTATTTTATTGATTCCATTTGTTTTTTCAATTACTTCAAGCTTCAATCTCATTTCTTCCGTAGTATACTTTGGCGTAAAACCAAACTCTGTAACCATTCCTGGAACACAATTCATTTGCGCTCTAAAGTGAGGCATATAAGCGGAATGTAAAACGTCTTGAGATCGGAATTTGAAATGAATTTTTCTCCCCTTTGGCAAGTACAATTCTGTTACTTGTTTGTCGTCTTGGGAGTTTTGATCACTCATATTGACCCCCATCGTGTTGATTCCTTTTATGTAGTTTACATTTCCAAGACCTAGTATATTGTCTTCCCCTGCATAACGAGCTTCCCATCTAAATTGCTGAGAATATACTTCTATAATAACAGGATCTTTTACATTGGATAAATCCATGACATTGTTCCATTGCCATAATCCATAACCGATTAAAACAACCAAAACTACAGCGGGTGTAATGGTCCAAATTGCTTCTAATTTATGACTATCTGCATAAAATTTTGCTTTTCTATCTTTATTTCCTCTGTATTTGAAAGTGAAGAAGAAAATGAGAAACTGTATTAAAAACTGTACAATACCAATTAGCCAAAAGCTAATGTTAAAAAGGTTGTCATCATGTTCTCCTTCAAAAGAAGCAGATTCAGGCAACATAATTACATTCATGAAGATCAAACAATAAATCATCATTGCATATAAAAAAACTAAAAAATATATGGAATATTTTCCTTGTTTAGCATTGTCTTGGTCAGAAGCAATTACGCTTCTAAAGTTCATTATTCTGGTTATTTGCCAGAAACTTACTCCGATTGCAACAATTATAAAAATATAAAATAGCGCTAGCATAGTTATTTCGTCTTAATTATTTTAACTTATTTATTAGTGGTGATCTGATGA
>CATITK010000093.1 GCA_949545755.1 Polaribacter sejongensis
AGTTATATGAATCCTTTAGATGCAAAAACATTGCGTGCTATTTTAACAGAACCTAAAAACTCAATTATTAAGCAATATGAAAAATTGTTTTTAATGGATGATGTAGCTTTCACAATAGATGAAAAAGCATTACTCTATATTGTAGGAAAGGCCGTTGAATATAAATTAGGTGCAAGAGGATTACGCTCTTTATGTGAAGCAATTTTTACAGACGCCATGTTTGATTTACCAAGTTCTGATCAAAAAGAATTGAATGTAACCAAAGAATATGCAGAGGCAAAATTGACACATTCAACATTAAAAAAGTTGAAAACAGCTTCTTAAATAACAAAAAATGATTTCTAGAAGTACCATAGACCGAGTTTTCGAATCTGCAAGAGTAGAAGAGGTTATTGGTGAATTTGTTCAGTTAAAAAAAGCGGGAAGTAACTTCAAAGGATTGAGTCCGTTTACAGACGAAAAATCACCTTCTTTTATGGTATCTCCTGTCAAACAAATTTGGAAAGATTTTTCTACAGGGAAAGGAGGGAATTCCGTTTCATTTTTAATGGAACATGAACATTATTCCTATCCAGAAGCATTGCGATGGTTGGCAAAAAAATACAATATTGAAATAGAAGAAACGGAGCAAAGTTCGGAAGAGAAGGCGCAGATGAATGAAAGAGAAAGTATGTTTTTGGTTTCTAATTTTGCCAAAGACTATTTTCATGATTTAATGTTGAATTCCAATAAAGGAAAAGCCATCGGGTTGTCTTATTTTAAAGAACGTGGTTTTACAGATGAAACCATTAAAAAATTTGAATTAGGCTATTGTATTGATGAGTGGGATAATTTCACAAAAGCTGCTTTAGCCAAGGGATATGATTTAAAATACCTTGCTTCAACTGGATTAACTATTGTAAAAGAAAACAAACAATTTGATCGTTTTAAAGGGCGTGTATTATTTCCAATACATTCAATGTCTGGGCGGATTTTAGGTTTTGGTGGACGTATTTTAACGGCGGACAAAAAAGCAGCTAAATATCTAAACTCTCCTGAGAGTGATATATATCACAAGAGTAAAATTCTCTACGGAATTTATCAAGCTAAGAAAGAAATTGCCAAACAAGACAATTGTTTTTTGGTTGAAGGGTATACAGATGTAATTTCTTTTAATCAATCGGGGATAGAAAATGTTGTTGCTTCATCAGGAACCGCGTTAACATCCGATCAAATAAGATTGGTCAATAGATTGACTAAAAACATTACAGTCTTATTTGATGGAGATGCTGCAGGGATAAGAGCTTCCATTCGTGGAATAGATTTAATCTTAGAACAAGGAATGAACGTAAAAGTAGTTCAGTTTCCTGAGGGAGAGGACCCAGATAGTTTTGCAAAATCAAATTCTGATGCGGAATTAAAAACCTATTTAGAAAACGCTGCACAAGATTTTATCAATTTTAAAGTGTCCCTTTTATTAAAAGATTCGAACAACGATCCAATAAAAAAAGCGGCAGTAATTAGAGATATTGTAACGAGTATTTCTAAAATCCCTGATGGTATTCAGCGGGAAGTATACGTTCAAGAATGTTCAAGAATCATGGATATTTCTGAACGTGTTTTGTTTAGTGAATTAGCGCAGATAGTAAAGAAAGGTGTACAAGAAAAAAGTAAAATTTTAAAACGGCAGCAAGATCCAAATCAACCACCTCCAGAGTATTTTATAGAACAAGAACAAGCTCAAATGGGCTTGGTTAAAGGAGGGGAGGTTTCTACTCAAAAAATTGATCAACTTTCAATTCTTGAAAAAGAAATCATTCGAATTTTACTATTGTTTGGTAACGAGGAAGTAGAATTTATAGAAGAAATCACAAATGTAGATGAAGACGGAAAAGAAATGCTTTCGAAAAGAAAATATCAAAATTTAGTATCCGCAGAAATTTATTTGCATTTACAAGAAGATGAAACGGAGTTTACCAATCCTCTTTTTCAAGAAATTTATTCAGAAATGATTCATCAATTAAATCAATCTGAAAAATTGGTGGTAGATAAATTTGTAAATCATAAAAATGCAGAAATAATCAATATTGTTACTTCTATTCTAATGGATGAAGAAAAACATAAACTAAGCAATTGGGAGGGTAAAAGTATTGAGGTGAAGACGGCAATAGAGGTGTTGCCAAAAGCAGTTTCTGATGTGGTTTTTAATATTCGTAGAATTTTAATAGATAAATTGGTGAATGAATTCTTAGTAAAAGGAAAAGAATATTCCCATGAAGAAAAAGAAGAAATAATGAGTTATAATTCATTAAGAATTCGACTTGCAGAGAAATTGAAAAGAGTTGTTTAAAAGATCTTTCTGGTTATTAGTAAATCGTTTATCTTATTCGAACTTAGGTTTGTCAATCGGTTGAAAAGTGGGTTTATTACTTCTGTTTGTGATTTCAAAAGACTCAATAAAAGAGCTTAAATCAAGAGTTCAAAAGAGGGTAGTTGCTATAAGTTTGCTGAAAGAACAAAACCAAAGCAACATAAAATTATTTTAGTTTTGTAGGTATTTTACAAACAGGAATTGGTGTCATTTTATGTTGATTTATGTTATTTAATCTCGTGTAAATTTTAAAAACTTCGTGTTCTCTTCCAGAAAAATCATTTTCAGATTGCCCTTTATTTTCCATACGCATAGCCCATTCTAGTTCGTCATAAGAAGCCCCTATTTGCGCTTCATCTGTTCTGCTGTCACCAAACAGCCCATCTGTTGGTTGTGCTTTTTGAATAGAATTTGGCACTCCTAAAAATGCGGCTAATTCATAAACTTCAGATTTCATTAAATCTGCGATAGGACTTAAATCGACTCCTCCATCACCATATTTTGTATAAAAACCAACCCCAAAATCTTCGACTTTGTTTCCTGTTCCTATCACTAAATAACTATGCAAACCTGCCAAATAATACAAGGTTGTCATTCTCAATCTTGCTCTCGTATTGGCTAAAGATAAATCTACTTTTGCAGAAGATACTTCAGTTGGTACTGCTTTTTTGAAATTTTCAAAAGTAGTCGTTAAGTCTACATTGACGTCAGAAACATTTTTAAAATTATTTTTTAATTGACGTATGTGTTCTTCCGCTCTTGAAACATGACTCGCTGCTTGGTGAATTGGCAATCCTACACATAATGTTGGAAAACCTGTTTTTGCACATAGGGTTGAGGTTAATGCTGAATCTATTCCGCCAGAAACTCCAACAACAAAGCCTTTTATTTTTGTGTTTTCTGCATATTCTTTCAACCATTTTATAATATGTTCTGCTACCTTTTCTGTCTTCATTGATAAACTATTTTAGTATTTTTATCGTTTTATATTATATTAGCAAGATACGAAGTTTATGAGATTTTTTATAGTCCTTTTTTTTATTTTATTTACTCTTTTTTCTTGTAAAGAAGCGCCTAGGCAATTTATTGATGTTTCTAAGGTCAGCGTAAACTTTTCTCTTGAAAGGTATGACGTGGATTTTTATAACAGCACAAAAGAACAACTACCCAGTCTAAAAAAGAAGTATCCTTTTTTGTTTCCAAAATCATTTTCAGATAGTATAGCAATCGCTCAAATGAATGATAAAGATGCACAAGATTTATATAAAGAAACACAGCAGATTTATAAAAACTTTTCAACATCAGAAGCACAATTAACTCGCCTTTTTAAATATCTAAAATATTACAATCCTAAATTTAACTCGCCCAATATTATTACCATGCTATCCGATATAGATTATAATAGTAGGGTGATCTATGCAGACAGTTTATTGTTTATTTCTTTGGATGTTTATTTAGGAAAAGAACACCCGTTTTATGCAGATTATCCAACGTATATAAAAGAGAATAATACGAAAGAGCGTATTGTTGTAGATGTTGCAAACGCTATTATTGAAAAACAGGTGTCCTCTTTTTCAAACAGAAGTTTTATTGGGAAAATGATTTATGAAGGGAAGAAAATGTATTTGTTGGATAGGTATTTACCCCGTATTTCTGATGAATTAAAAATAGGATATTCAAAAGAAAAAATGGATTGGGTCAAGACAAATGAAGAAGGTGTTTGGAAGTATTTTATTGAAAAAAAAATATTATTTAGTACAGACACAAATCTTAACAAAAGATTTTTAAACAATGCTCCTTTTTCTAAGTTTTATTTACAAGACGACAATCTATCTCCTGGAAGAGTAGGAGTATGGTTAGGCTGGCAAATAGTGAGATCTTTTATGCAAAATAATGATGTATCTTTGCCAGAATTATTACGAATTGATTCAGAATATTTATTAAAAAAATCAAAATACAAGCCAAAAAAATAATGTCAGTAAAACATACTTCACAAATAAATTTCGAAATAGGATTAGACGAAAATAAAGTGCCTGAAGAAATATCTTGGACTGCAGAAGACGGTGGAATTATTAATGAAGCCTCCAAAGCAATTATGATTTCTGTTTGGGATCACAAAAAAAAAGATACTTTGCGGATGGATTTATGGACGAAAGACATGCCCGTAGATGAAATGAAACAATTTTATCACCAAACTTTAGTAGCCATGGCAGATACTTTTGAACGTGCTACAGATGATCAAAAAATGAGTGCCACGATGCGTGATTTTTGTGCCTATTTTGCCGAAAAACTCGAGCTTAAAGAGTAAGAATTCTTTTTTGTTGCTAGCTTGTGATCAATTGAGTTTTCATTAATGACTTAAGATAATGCAGGGCTAATAATACAATGTTGATTTGTTCTTTAAGAAACTGGAAACGGTTTTTGTAATTTTTTATTTATAATTGATATTTCTGAAGTATCATCGCAGTTTTGTAAACAAAGCGCAATTTGTTTTTTCGCTATGGGATGAATCATCGTAGGCGCTATTTCTGCTAATGGAGCCATTACAAATCTACGACCTAACATTTTTGAATGTGGAACAATCAATTTTTTAGAAAAGATGACAGCATCAGCAATTAGTAATATGTCGATGTCAATTTTTCTATTTTCATATCCTTCATTAGAAGAACGAACTCTACCTAGTTTGTTCTCGATTTCTAACAATGAGCTCAATAAAATTTCTGGTAGAAGATGGGTCGTAACTTCAATACATATATTAAAGAAATCATGACCTTCGAAACCCCAAGAAGGTGTTTTGTAAATTGCCGAAATTTTTTCAACCACACCAATATAATCATCAATTGATTGAATAGCATTTTGTAAGTTTTCAATTCTATCTCCTTGATTCGTGCCGAGAGATAAATATGTTATTCGTTGAATTTTCATAAAGAGTTACAAAGAAAATAAAAGTATTTATGATAACTAGATTTTATGTAAAAAAAAATCGCCAAAATTAATTGGCGATTTTTATAAATATCAATTAAAGAATTTAATCTTCTTTTCTTGGTGTTCTAGGTTTTCTATCGTCACTACGATTGTCTCTCCCTCTGTTATCACGTCCACCAGAACGTTTATCATCTCTTGGTGGTCTTGCAACATAACCTTCTGGTTTTTCTAACAAAGCTTTTCTAGAAACCTTTTCTTTACGTGTTCTTGGGTCTAATCCAAAATATTTTACATCCAAAATATCTCCCATTTTTACAACATCAGAAACGTTATCTGTGCGTTCCCACGCCAATTCACTTACGTGTAATAAAACTTCGTTTCCTGGCGCTTCCACATATTCTACAACAGCACCAAAATCCAACATCTTAATCACCTTCACTTCATAAGCATTTCCAACGACAGGCTTAAAAAGCATTGACTCAATACGAGCAATAACTTTTTCAATTCCTTCAGGATCTGTTCCTAATATTTCAATAATTCCTTCTTCAGTTACAGCATCTTCAGTAATAACAATTGTTGTTCCTGTTTCTTTTTGTAATTCTTGAATATGTTTTCCTCCAGGTCCAATAAAAGCACCAATTAATTCATTTGGTATTCTTCTATTAATCATTTTAGGAGCATGACCTTTTACATCTTCGTTTGCAGTAGCAATTGTTTCAGTTATTTTTCCTAAAATATGTAAACGACCTTCACGAGCTTGTTTTAGTGCATTTACTAAAATTTCGTACGGTAATCCTTTTATTTTAATATCCATTTGACAAGCAGTAATTCCTTCAGAAGTACCTGTTACTTTGAAGTCCATGTCACCTAAGTGATCTTCATCTCCTAAGATATCAGATAAAACTGCGTAACGATCTCC
>CATITK010000094.1 GCA_949545755.1 Polaribacter sejongensis
GTATTTTTAACACGTTCTACTGTAGACACAAAAGAAACTTTAGAGGTTGATGGTGTATCGTATCCTTTAGTAAAATTAGAGATTTCTAGAACTTCTCACCCATTTTACACTGGTAAATCTAAACTTATTGATGCTGCAGGACGTATTGATAAATTTAAAACAAAATACGCAAAATTCAAAAAAGAGTAATTCTTCTAGAATCTTTCAATATAAAAAAAACTCCAACAGCTATTTGTTGGAGTTTTTTTGTGGTTAAAATTTAGTTCAATATTTGAGTTGGTGTAATAAAAACATACAGGTGCTTTCGGTATCTTTTTCATCTTATGAGCCTTATGTATTCTTTTACGACACATCTACATAATAAAGGATCTAGTAGCGCTATTTTTCAAAGAATTACAAATAAGGAAAGAGCAAGAAATTAGCCTTGATAGCAGTTTCTAATAAATTACTAAAACAATGTTTTGCAATCGCAAAATCAGGAACTCCTTATGATCCAACTTTTTGCATCCGTATTCGTAGTTAAATCTAAAAAAAAATGAATAAAAAAAGCTTAATTATAAAATTAAGCCTAGAATAATAGTATTCAAAATTTATCAAGAAAAGAGTTGTTTTTTAACTCAGTTCTTTGTTAAGCAACTGGTTTTTATTCCGCAAACTTGCTAACGTTGTCAGAAGACATACTCTTTTGCAATTTTTGACGTAGCGTTGACTGTAGCGAATTGCGAATGTGTATGACTTTGAGCGTTGGCTTATGCGTCCGATTTCAGTTTAATTTTTTTTAATTCCGTGTCGTATTCGTAATTCACAATACTTTCGTTTAAAATCAATTGGATTGATTCCTCAATTACCTCAAAAGGCACGACAAACCATTCTCTCGGATTTAATCTTTGTCCTTTCTCGTTAAACAAATCAATATCCAAACAAGCACTTACAAAAAATCTATGTAAAAGACTTTCCAATTTATCTGCGTTTCGGTTATAAACCTTGTAAGTCGCAATTTTCTTTACGTCTGCAAATAAATAGGTCGCCTCGTTTTTCGCATTTTTAATTCTGTCATCTACAGAATTGCTCGCAAATCCAATTTTATATAAGTCTGGAATACTTGATAATTCCGCATTCGTTGATTTGGATTTCAAAACGTAAATCCAACCAGTTTGTATATCTTCCTCCTTTACAAGTCCAGTATTTACAAACAATTCCTGTTCTAATTTTTCATTCGTATTCGTAATCAGTTTTCCACTTTTTTGGATTTGTTTACCTAAAGAACGATAAAGCATATTGCTAAAAGTTCCATTTTCAAAAACTGTTCTAGTTCGTCCTTCAATTCGAACTCTATTTCCAGATTTCTGTTCCCATTCTTCCTGCTTTAGGTTTGCAGATTCTAGATACAAAAGAATTCCGTCCATCAAATAATAATCTCCAACGTGAAGATTTTTTTCAATGTTTTTAAATGGTTTTATTTTTCTTCTACCTTCTTTGATTTCTTTGTGGACTTTCTGAAATAGTGTTTCGTACTTCTCAAATTCCTTTTCTTTCATTGCTTTTCTTCTTGCAACAAAATCCGATTCTTCTCTGTCTTCTGGTCTTGGTGTATGTTTAAATTTGAAAATATCTAAATCATTATCAGAATCTAATAATCCAAAATCATCTTCTTCATTTAAAATATCATCAATGGTTTGTTTTTCCATTTCTACAAAACCTAACAAATTATGTCTATCAAAAGGTTTTAAAGTTTTCTTTTGCTTCTCGTTTTGTCTAAAGTTCTTCAATTTTGCTAAAAGTCCATATTCAGACATACTACTTGAATCCGGTTCTCTATTGTTTTTGTTAAAAAACACATTTATTTCTTCAAAGGAACCTATAAGCCTGTCTTCATCTGTTTTTACAGTTGAAGTTTTTGCTTTTGAATCTAATAATCCAAAATCGTCATCATTAAAAATGTCGTCTATTGTTAGTTTCTTTTTAGCCATCTGCAAGTGCTTTTTTACGTTTAAGTTCTCTCAAAAACACTAACGCTTCTGCCATTCTTTTTTCCTTGTGGTCAAACGCTTGAATATTCGGTTCTTCTCCTTTATTATTTTTTACCCATTCTTTAATTTTTGGCCATAATAAAATTGCTTCTTCCTCTGTCATTTCAAACTTGGTAGATTGAATATGCTCGTCAATTAGTTTTAAAACTTTTGTTGTTACTGATTTTGATAAGATTTCAAATGCTTTTTGAAATGGATTTACTTTGTCAATCAAGTCTATATGAATATCATCTATATTCACAAAACTTCCTGCCATTCTAATAAATTTTTTATCGCCTTGTTCCTCGATTGTACTGTTTTTAATTACAGAATCTACAACTACGTGTTGTCTTACTGCTTCAACATCTTCATCACTTAAATCGGGATAAACTTCTCTAATTATTTTAGGAATTAAAACTGTATTTATTACCTCTGGCTCAACATTTCCAGGCATTGCTTTAAGCATTTGTGGGTTTTGCAATATTTTCGCCTTTAAATCATTCAAATCCGTTTCAATAATATCTTCAGCTCTTTTAGAGGTTGGTAATTTAAAACCTCTTATTTTAATGGTTTTGTCATCATCTTCTTCATCTTCGTCATCGTCATCTTTTTTAATTTTGAATTTGAAGTTTGGTGCTAAAACTTGTTCCATTAGTAATGATGCTGTAATCGCTTTAAGCATATTGTTTACAGATAGTTTTACTTCCTCACTTTCAGCATCAGGATTAGCAATTAGATTGGTAAATTGAGCGTGCGTTTTATTGTCACTATCTCTCGTTGCTCTTCCAATTATTTGAATAATTTCTGTTAAAGAACCTCTATAACCTATGGTTAATGCGTGTTGACAATAAGGCCAATCAAAGCCTTCTTTTGCCATACCTAAAGCAATAATGATATCAATATCATCTGCCGAATCTATTTCTCGTAAATACGCACTTATTTTATCTCGTGATTTTGGATTGTCATTTACCAAATCGGCAACTTTTAAAACCTTACCTGTTTTATGACTTTTTATATGTAAAACTCCTGTAGTTTCATCTTGATAATCTAAAACTCCTAAAACATCAATAATATGGTTTACTTCTTCGTATTTCTCTTTAGAAGATTCTGCCGAATTAACACTCGGAATATGAATAATAGTTTTTTGGTTTTCGTCCAATATTTCTGCTAATGCCGACATTTCCTTTTCAGGATGCTTTTTAAAATATTTTCCTGTGTAAAAATGATAACCAATTCCTAAAGATTTTAAAAATTCATAGCCATTTAATTGTTGATAATATGTGTACGTTACTTTAGTGAATTTTGCTTCATCTTCTGGCATTAAAACAGGAACGCTGTCTCCTCTAAAATATGAACCTGTCATAGCTACAATGTGAGCTTCTGAATTAGCCATTATACTTTTGAGTACTTGACCTAAAATGTTATCTCCTTCTGCTGATACGTGATGAAATTCATCGATAGCAACCATAGTATTATCTAATTTTTTAACATCTAAACCATCAAAAGCAAAACGTAAAGTAGCGTGAGTACAAACCAATATTTGTTCATCAGAATCTAAAAAGTTTAAGAAAGCTGATACTTTACTTTTTTCAACTCCTGGTGTACAAAGGTTATATTTTGGGTTTGGTTTCCAATCAGCAAAAAAGCCGTATTTTTTTAATTCAGTAGTGCCAAATGATGCTCCAATTGACTTTTCAGGAACTGCAACAATTACTTTTTTAATGTCTTTGTTTTTTAATTTGTATAAAGCAAGAAACATTAATGCTCTTGATTTACCTGATGCTGGTGGTGCTTTTAGTAATAAATATTGTGCTGTTCTCCCTTCGTATGCTTTTTCTTGCATTTCTCGCATTCCCAAAGTATTGGTGCTTTTGCTTTTTCCTGTTTGGTCGTAGTTTACGTGTACTAAATTTGGCATATCTTATATTTTGGCTTTCTTCTTTCTTGTTTTCTTTTGCTTTGCAAAAAGCGTGTCTTTCTTTGTCATTTCTTCATACTGCTTAAACAAATACTCTAAACGTTCTGTATCGTTTTTAAAAGGTTGTAAACGATAGCATTGCTCAATTGCAGTATCTAATTCTTGGTGTGCTTTTAACAAGCCTTTAGGCATAGTCACTGTGTTGTATAATTGAGCCATTGTTTTATTGTGCTTTGCTCTTTCATCTATGATTGCAAATACATATAAACTCAAGTTTTCTTTTTGTTTATCCGAAATGTTAGGGAATGGGAAAGTATTGTAACACAACTTGGCAGAATATCTGTAATCTGTTTTCAATTTCCCACCAACATTTCTTACCCAAACCATATGCATTCGTGATGTTACGACTGCAAAAAGCCAAGGTTGTGCGTGGTAGATAGCCATTGCTGAATTAGAAATGATAGTTTCCTTGTCTAAAAAACCAATAGGTATATAATCTCTTTTTTCAGATGAAGTTGCAGGAATAATTATAGAATCTGAATTTTGATGTCTTATTTCTCCAAACAAATGTGGATATTCAGCTAAAGTTTGAGTTGCCTCTCTTTTACTATTGAGTCTGTGTATTTCTACATTATCAATTCTATCTGTATAACGTCAGCAAAAAGTGAACTAGTTATCACTTTAATATAAGAGAGAGGTTTTATTATTTTTACAAACCTTTAAATCTTAAATGATGAAAAACAAGAAAAGTGCCAGTGCTTTA
>CATITK010000095.1 GCA_949545755.1 Polaribacter sejongensis
CTGAGCAAATAGGGCTTAAAATTAAAAAAACCCGTTTGATTCGCTCAAACGGGTTTATAAATATCTTGATTTTATTCAATACATTTTTAAATCGCTTGATTGCAATTGAAAAAATGATGCTGATGTGTTTGAATAAAAGTCATGCTTCTAGTTTAGTTTTATAATACTGCAAAGATTCTAAATTTATTTCAAATATCCCAAACAAACTGCTTAAAAAAACAACAATCTCAAATATTTATTTTTTCCTACACTACTTTTTGAATCAAAAACCTACCTTTGGGTAGTAATCCCCCACAAATTTTATCGACAAACGTTTAAAAGACAAACAAAACTCTTCGTTCTTATAGCGCTAGGAACAGGTTGTTTTCTGGAAAATGAATTTAAAAAAATATGAGTGAAGACATCGGTAATGGATTAACAATAGCGTTATACAGACGTTGTGTGTCATGTAGGATAAATGGTAAAATTTCAAACGCAAGAATTAATTAGATAAAATGGAATACGAAATGAATAATCAGGAGAAGCTGAAAACCGAACAGAACGGAATCAGCAGAAGCAAAAATAATCACAAAAAAATAATGATGAACAAAATTATAATAGGAAAAACATTAGATGCAAAGGGCAACCCTATTGAAGGATCTGGCATTGAGTTACAGGCCGATGGACCCACGGTCCAGCTATTGAAGAAATCAATGATTCCTTTAATAGCTAATCCAATCACGGGTGAGTATCTCGCCGTGTTGGAAAATCAGGATAAGAATGGTGATAAATACATAAAGGGACTTCTCATCATGCCAAAAACCGCATCTGGCCCTCCTGAACATTATCACCCTAATTATCTTGAAGAATTTGAAGTTGTAGAGGGTGAATTTATTTTTTTGCATAAAGGAAAAGAAATAAACCTAAAACCCGGTGAAAAGATAACAGTAAATGCGGGTGAAACCCATACATTTTATACTTCTGGCAAGTATGATATTAACTCTTGCATTGGGGTTGCGAAGCCTTCTGGTCAGGTAAAATCGGTAGTATTTACTTTGTTTGGACTGGCTCATGAAGGAAAATTGTCTAAAAAAGGAGAGCCTCAATTTTGGCAGGCTATGGCTATGGCAAGTGAATTGGGTGAAGATACAGTTTTTATGAACCCTCCACTCCTGATTCAGAAAGTAATAGGTGCAATTTTTGGCCCTGTTGCCAAATGGTTAGGTCATTGTGCAATTCATCCTGAAAAATTAGAGAATAGTTACTGGATGAATAAAGTAGAGCAGTTTATTACAACCGAGAAGTGAACATTTGCTTTTAAAGCTTTAAGGATATCTGCCAGCCTACCTGAGAAATAGAACAATTACGGTTTGTACTAATCGGGGTAAACTGTCTGCTGTAAAATCGATAAACGGAAGATGAGTGACTGGCAATAACACGAACAAAGAACTGATATAAAAACAACTCTTTTCTTTATTAATTTTGAATACCCCGAAACAATATCAATCAAGTTGAACTTTTATCAATACTTTTTGAACTCTTCTGCTTAATAAATAACCTTTAAGCTTGCCTAAATTTGCATCATAAATTAATAATTAAAAACAAATATTATGATAAAATCATTTCAAATCTTAACAGTATTAATTGCTTTTTCAACTTCTGTTTTCGGACAAAACACATTTACTTTGTCAAGTAATGACTTAGGAGGACAGGCTACAATTAATGAGGAGTTCAATGGCTTTGGTTGTACTGGCGAAAATCAATCTCCTCAGTTATCTTGGAAAAATGCACCTGCAGGAACTAAAAGTTTTGCAGTAACGATGTACGACCCAGACGCACCAACGGGAAGTGGATGGTGGCATTGGGTAGTCTTTGATATTCCAGTAAGCACTAAAGAATTAGTGTCAGGAGCTGGAAATACAAAACTAAACTTAACACCTGAAGACGTTATTCAGAGTATTACAGATTATGGAGCGAATGGTTACGGTGGACCTTGCCCTCCAGAAGGACACGGTTTACACCAATATACAATTACAGTTTACGCTCTTAAAACAGATAAACTAGGTCTAAATGAAAGTACAAATCCTGCCGTAGTTGGATATTACTTATGGAATAATACATTGGCTAAGGCTAGTATTGTTACTTATTATCAAAGAAGTAAGAAATAAATACTGTGGCTAGCAAAGAACTGTACTAAAAACCAAATTGAAATCTCCACTATCGCGAGTGTCCCGATCGTAACAGCGTGAGTAAGAAAATAAAAAAGCCGTAAAAAAAAAAAGGAATAGAAAACATAGTAAACATTTAGATTTTTTATGCCCTAATGCCATTATTTTTTAAAAAAACACTGTAATTTCTTATCCTTTTTTTCCACTCACCGACAGATAACTACCATTCACCGACAGAAAACGGTCATTCAACGAATAAATCTCCTTTCATTAAAAATAAGTAAGACCTTTACGTTGAATTTTATTGAAAATTTTAAAAAATAAAGAAAATGAATCGTGTTGCTATAGGCGATATATCAACAATAGGGTTATATAGGTGTTGTAAGCAAGCTGAAATAAGAATATGGGATTTCCATCAAAAATAAAACAGGAAGCATTAAGACTTTCCGCTAGACACTGTTCAGCATGCCATAGATATAAAGGTGTGAAAATGGAAGTGCATCACCTCATTCAAGAAGCTGATGGAGGACCAAATACTCTTGAAAATGCAATCCCACTATGTTTTGATTGCCATTCAGATGCTGGACATTTTAACAACCGACATCCTAAAGGTTCAAAATTCTCAATTTCTGGACTTACAACATCAAGAGATAGTTGGTACAAATTTGTGAGTGAAAATTCAATTCCGGAGAAATTACTTATCTCAGAACATGTACAAACAAGTTATTATGTTTTACACACCTTAGAAATACTTGAAAAGACTTTAGATAACGATTTTTCATCGGTCAATAAGTATAGAGCCAAAACATATCTTCCTTCTAATGACATCTCAAAATTTTGGGGTAGACTTTTAAAAGCACATAAACAAGACTATAAATGGAATATCGAGCAAGAATTAATAGTTAAAATACGTCAATTCGCTACGCTTAAAGAATATCAGGAAACATATAGTAATGTCTCGATAATAAATAAAGGAAGTGATGAACACCCATATTATGAGGCAAAAAGAGATGTGAATTGGGATGAATTATTGAAAATGGATATTCCTAATTCATTTATCACTCAACTAAGCGAGACTGGAATTGAAGCAACACAGATATGCGTGTCACTACTTCACAAAAATGGCGATTCTTGTGGTGGAGAAACTCCAGTTCATGGCTACACAGAGTACTTAGAAATTGCTCCTCTAAGCTTTATTTTCCTTGGAATTACAAACGTTTCTAAAAAACAAATAAAACTAAATTCACTAAATACCAATAAGAAACCTCAAAATCTACCCAATTTCAATTTACAACCAATGGAAATGGTTCTTATACCAATTTCCACTGCTGCTAATTTAGTTGGAATTGATAGGGATAGTATTCGTCTTGACCACAAAGATGGAGATAGAGGTGAAGATTTTTCCAAAGTATTAAATACTGTTGATTTTGAACCTGACAATGTTCACTACCTCGGTGAGCAGTTAAAACCTGGAAGTGTAACCTACAATGACAACGAGGGAGAATATGAAATTGACGTTCATAAACTTGATTTCAATAATTTATATTCAATTAATAGTTACTGGCAATGTGGGTCTTGTCCACATTTATTCTTTAAATCTAAAGATGGCAAACAACAATATTCAAGAGAATTATTAGTGTCTTCTTCGCATAAATATGGAAATGATTACTTTTTAATTCCACCATTAGTTACGCATGTTATTATTAGAGAACTTGAAGATAAAATAACCTATTTGGATAAAATAATTGTGAATGGTTCTGTTTTACTAAAAAACAAGATATTGCATAAAGGTGATTTTTTGGAGTTTCCTGTAAATCCAAATGACAGAATAGAAATTAATGGGAAATATGTCCCATTAAAAAACAATATCGCTAAGACAAATGATTTATGGGTGAGGAATTACCTAGTAAAGAATTCGAATAATATTTATAACAAAAAAGAAAAGCCAGCTTACAACAATGTGTAAAAATCATAGCCACCCTGCGGGATGGCAACGCTTCTTACACTAAACGTTGCCACCAATTAGAGCAGAGCAATAAGAATGAAAAAAATAGAAACATATATAGTTGATTCATTTACAGATCAATCTTTTAAAGGAAACCCGGCAGGTGTTTGTATATCAAAGGATAAACTTTCCGATTCGGAAATGCTTTTAATTGCAAAAGAATTAGGATTGTCAGAAACAGCATTTATTGGAGAGCTTGACAGTAATAATGAATATCCAATTAGATTTTTTTCACCTGTAATGGAAATACCATTATGTGGACACGCTACTCTTGCTTCTTCAAAAGTTCTCTTTGAAAAAAATGGACAAAGCTCACTCGATTTTGTGAATAGTCAGAGCTTGAGATTGCCAATTTAACTTAATAGTGAGTTCATAAAAATGGAATTACCTATTTACAATACTATACCTCAAGGAGTGCCTACTGAATTACTAACAGCACTTGGAATTAGCGAAGTGAATAATAGTGAGTATAATGCTGAAACTAAAATATTATTACTTGAAATTCAAAGTGCTGAATTATTGAAAAATCTAACTCCCGATTTTGACAAGCTAAAGAAATCACATAAAGAGATTAACGGAGTAATTGTAACTGCACTTTCATCAAAGTCTGAATTTGATTTTGAGTCAAGATATTTTTGGCCTTGGAGCGGAACTAATGAAGACCCTGTAACTGGAGGAACACATACTTTTTTGGCAAAATATTGGGCAATGAGATTGAATAAAACTAAAATGAATTCTTTTCAGTGTTCTGAACGAACAGGATTTATGGAAGTAGAACTATTGGATGAACAAAAAATGACAATAAAAAGTAAAGCCCAAATAGTATTGAAAGGAGAGCTAAAAATATAAAAAGGTGCTAACTCTGAATAACAAATCATAGCACCCTTCGGGATACACGCTTGTTATACTCAACGTTACCTACAAGCTAAAAAAAATGAACGAAATCGAATCAAAAATAAAGAACAGAACTAAAGAAATTAAACTTTATTCTTCTAAATCAATTAGTGGGGCAACTTTTTTAGGAGGACCATTAGCTGGTGGATATTTAATTAGTGAAAATCTCAAGGCTTTAGACAAACCCGATGAAGGACGTAAATCCTTAATTATTGGAATAATAAGTACAATTGCACTTTTTGGAGGAATATTTATGATTCCCGAAACGATAATTGATAAAATTCCAAATCAACTATTTCCACTTATTTACACGGGAATTATTTGGGGATTTGTTGAATGGACACAAGGAGATGTTTTAAAAGCTCATAAAGAAAATGGAAACTCATTTTTTTCTGGATGGAAAGCGGCTGGGATTGGATTTATATCACTTGTAATTATCGGAATTGGAATATTTGGTTATGTATATTTAGAATCAAACAATCCTGCATATAAAATCTATGACGAAAAAATAGCCGAATTCACTAAAAACGAAACTGAATCTTTAGCATTTTATGACCACATAAATACTGAAACACGGAATTCACTTATTCAAAAATTAGATAACTCAACAATTTCTAAATGGAAAGAGAATCTTAAAATCATTAAAGAATTAAATAGTATTGAAAATTTACCTTCTGAGTTATTAGAGCAAAATATCATACTGCTAAAGTATTCTGAATTAAGATTAAAAGCGTTTAATTTGTTTAAAAAAGCGATTAGTGAAGATACCGAAAAATACTCTCAAGAATTGGAACAAATACATAAAGAGATTGACGAACAACTAACAAAACTGAATTAAAAAGCCAGCAAGAAACAAAGAACTGCCCTAAAAAACAGCCTCTTTTCTTCATTAATTTTCAATACTATTATCCTCGTTCTACAAGCTCTTCTGACTCAGTAGAAGACTCCGCTCAGTATAGCGAGCATAAAAAAACTAAAAAGCTACAACAGCTTCGCCATTGCCTCTTTAACAATTGTTGTATTGCGAATTCTGTTTGGCGTGTTTTTTACTTTTTGATCTTTCACCATGGTGCGCATTAAGTTGATTACCACCTTATCAAAATTAAAGGATTTATATTGGTTTCCTTTGACCACCATATCATCCACTAAATTCTGTATTGCTTCGGAATTATTGCTTTCAGAAATTTGAGTAAATGCCTTTTGATAAATAACTTTTGTAGCATCATCTCCTGTTAAAAACATCCCAGACAACACACTCTTTGCAATAAAGGGCAATTCTTTTTCGTCCTTTTCTTCAATATAAATACGTGTCAAAGGCGTTGCTAATATTTTCCGAACTTCATCTGGCAATTCTTTCGATTTGTCTATTGCCAATTGTTTGTCTACATAATAAGTCGCCACCAACGCTTTACCTAAAACAGCATAGGAGTTACTTTGCAATGCTTTTGCAAAAATGGATTTTAATTCTGGATCTGTTAATTTACCTAAAGTCTCTATTGCTGTAGCTTGAACCAATGTTTTTGGATCATTATTGGCGATGTCCATGATTTTTTTAATCGCTGCTTTTTTAGAAAATTTATGAATTAAATCGATCTTTTCTAAAGCGAGAATTCTAATTTTATAAGAAGCGTCATTCAGGGCTTCTGTAACCGCATTAAAAGCTTCTTTTTCTATTTGCTTTTTGGCAACTTCTAACAAGGCTTCTCTTCTATGAATATAGTTTTCTGCATTTTTTAATTGAAAAATATAATCACTCAAAACCTTGTTTTCATTGATTTCACATAGCAGCACCCCATCAGCATTTACTTGAATGAATGTAGGAAGTTTTGTGTAGGAAAACGTAAAAGAAGCATCGTTGCCCTCTACAAAAACGCGGTGTCTTGTTTTTTTCCCAGCTTCAAAAATATCAATCGCAAGAGGAAACTTAAATTCGTTCGCATTGAATTGCAAGAGATTGACCGTTACTTTTTTCTGAATGGTATTGTAGTCGTAAGAAACTTCAATTTTTGGATGACCTGCATTGTAATACCATTGGTTAAAGAACCAGTTTAAGTCTTTTCCTGTAATTCTTTCAAAAATTAAGCGCAATTGGTGTACTTCTGCAGCTTTGTATTGAAACTCGGTTAAATAGCTTTGTAAACCTTCGAAGAAAGCAATATCTCCTAGATAATTTCGCAACATGTGCAAAATTACCCCTCCTTTGTTATAACTTACTAGGTCAAACATATCTTCTTTGTCTGCATAGTTAAAACGAACCAAATGTTTGTCATTACTTTGCCCATTCAAATAAGCCTGATTTCCATCAAACAAATGCATATTGGCATCTAATTTTCCGTATTTATATTCTCGCCATAAATATTCACTATAATTAGCAAAAGACTCGTTTAGAGTGAGGTTAGACCAGCTTTCTGAAGTTACTAAATTGCCAAACCAATGATGAAACAATTCGTGTGCAATGGTGTTTTCTTGAACATTTTCATCAATCAATTGCCCTGGACTTTGATAGGCTTTTTCAGCATGAATTACTGCCGTCGTGTTTTCCATTGCTCCAGAAACATAATCTCTGCCCACAATCTGACTGTATTTATTCCAAGGAAACTCAACGCCTAAAAGTGTCGAAAAGAATTCCATCATTTCTGGGGTTTTTCCAAAAATAGCTTTTGCATAGGGAGCGTATTCCTTTTCTAAATAATAGTTTACAGGAATATTTTTATACGAATCTTCAATAATTTCATAGGCTCCAACACCCATAAAGAATAAATACGGCGCATGTTTTTGATCCATTTTCCAATAATCTGTTCTGTTGGTCCCTTTTTTTGTCTGATTGATTAATTTTCCGTTGGAAAGTGTGACAAACTTATCGGGAACCGTGAGGTAGATTTCTTGGGTTGTTTTCTGATTGGGACTGTCAATCGTTGGAAACCAACAACTACTGGCTTCGGTTTCTCCTTGTGTCCAAATTTGAGTGGGTTTGTTTTTATCAAATCCATCCGCATTGATAAAATAGAGCCCTTTGGCTTGTTTTATGGCGGCACTTCCTTTTTGTATTACTTTTTCTGGACGCGCAGTATATTTAATATAAATCGTAAATTCTTCATCTCTTTTGTAGGCTTTTGGCAAGTCGATAATCAGCTGAGAATCGTCATAATAATAGGCTAGTTTTTCATCATTCAATACAACTTGATGAATCAGCATCGCTTTGGCGTCTAAAGTAAATTTGGTGGTTGCATAAAAATGAGGTTTTGCAGTAATCCAAGCTTCTCCATTTAATTGTTTTTCTTTAAAATTAAAATCTACTTTTAATTTTGTGTGTATTAAATCGTGAATCGTTTCTCTGGCTGGCTTGTAAGTCGTGTAGGTTTGAGAAAAACTGACAAAACAAATCAGTATTAAAAATAAAAAAACACCTTTTTTAAACATCATATTCATAAGTTTCAAAAGTAAGAAATATTAATAGTGTAGCTGTTAATGAGTCGTTAAAAATTATTGACAATAGGCGTTTTGCACTTGGGGAATGTAGTTTGTAATCAATAAAAAAAGGGTTCAAAAAAAATTACAGCTTTTACAAACGGTGTTTGAAAAACCAATCATACAAGCATTAATAGTGTTCCAATTTTAAGATGCTTTTTTCATTTTTTTATACTTTAATCCCTACAAAAAAGTTGGATTTTCACACCCACCTTTTAGACCTTAATTTTCCTTATTTTTTTCCTTCAGAAAAAGCATCTGCTAATTCAGCCATTTTATTAATGTCTATAGCGCCAGTTAAAGAAACAATCATGGCTTCTGATTTCCCATTTGTTTGTTTATCAATTCCATTGATAAACATCAGAACTTCACTAACATACTCTTTATTTTTAGTGACCTTTACATAGATATCTACTTGAGAGCCGTCTTCTTTAATACGCATTAATTCGGTGAGGCTTTGCTTCTGAATTGCTATTTTCACTAGGCTATCCATTTGATCTGCTATTGCTGTAACACGTGTGGAAAAGACTTTCAATTCTTTTAATTCTTGAATCATTTCAAAAACTTTGAGCGTTTCATTATCTTCAATTTTTACATCTTTGAATTTAGAAATCATCTCAAAAGCATCTTTGGTTACTACAACCACGTCTACTCCATCTATATCCTCTAAAGTGTCAAAAAATGACTGGGCGCTTGTTACCAGTGGTGTAACGATGAACGCAATGAATAATGTTATTTTCTTCATAATGTGGCTATTTAACAGCGGTTTATAATTGTTATTTGAATTATTTTAAAATCTTATTAATTGTGTATTTATAGGTATATAATGTTGCTACTGCTTGCTCTCCTTTTTTAAGGTTGGATGACAAGGTTTCCAATGTTTTTACTACGTGTGCGTATTGCTCTTTTACAACAGCGGCATCCTGCTGTTTTTTCCCAATAAATAGGCTAAATAAAACAAGGATTGCTGCTGCCACAGAGAACCATTTCAAGTTTTTTATTTTAGATGTCTTGGGGTTCAACTGAATATTTTTTGTGTAGGTTTCCTCTTTGGCCTTTGCAAAATAATGAAACAGGTACTCGTATTCTTGCAAATAGGGCACATCAGCTCCTCCTGTGAAATAGTTTCTTAAGGTAATTTCTTCTTGCAAAGATGTTGCTCCGTTTTCGTATTTTTTTACGATTTTTTCTAGATCAACGAATTCCATAGTTGTGCTTTTTAATTAATGCTTCTCTTAGTGTTTTTCTTGCTCTAGACAGTGCGACTCTTACTGCTGTTGGTTTCATATTCACCATGTTACATATTTCATCAAAATCATACTGTTCAATATCCCTTAATTGAATAATAACTTTCTGTTGTTCTGGTAAGTTTTCAATCAATTGATGCACTTGATTTATACTGTCTCTATATTCAATGCTTTTATCTAAAGCGGTTTCTTTCTCTTTGTAATTGGTATGAATTAATCTTAAATTACTCGCTTGTTTTGATTTCAATCGATCATAACAATAATTCTTCGTCATGGTCATTGCAAACGCTTCCACATTTTTATAATCCGTAATTTTCTCTTTATTTTTCCATAATTTAAAAAACAATTCTTGGGTAGCATCTTCAGCTTCCTCTTTAGATACTAAAAGTCTTTTTGCTAATCTAAAGACCCTATCTTTAAAGGGTAAAACAACTTTTAAAAAGCTTGACTGAGTCATTTTTTTTTGTTGATATTTAATAGAAACTGGTCATAAATACATATATTTATAGTAAGTTTACAGTATCATGACGAAGCTTACTATATTTTGTTACAATATATTCTAAAAAACAATACGAATACGATTTATAGTTCGTTAGTTATTATATTAAAAATGCTATTTACTGTTATGAAAAAGTTGTATAAAATTTGCTATTTTATTGCCCTTACATTGCTGTTTTCTAATTGCAATAAAGAAACTAAGATTCCTACAACTATTGTGGAACATGATTTTGTTTGGAGAGGATTGAATCTCTATTACTTGTGGCAAAGTGAGGTGCCCGATTTAGGAGATGAGCGTTTTGCCAATCAAGGACAATTAAATAGCTTCTTACAGGGATTTTCTTCACCCGAAGAAGTATTTGAAAATTTATTAAACAAACCTTTAGATCGTTTTTCATGGATTGTTGATGACTATATTGCCTTAGAAAATGCTTTTCAAGGAAACACCTTAAGCAATGGCATGGAATTTAAATTGTTTTATGAAGATGGTAGTACGACAAATGCCTATGCAGTTGTTACATCTGTAGCTCCTAACTCTGATGCGGATATAAAAGGAGTACTAAGAGGAATGGTTTTTAAGGCTGTAGATGGAAGTGAAATTACAGACAGCAATTATAAAAGCTTATTGTTTGGCACAAGTTCAAGCTACACAATTCAATTAGCAGATTTTAATGCAGGAAATCCTATCTTAAACGGAAACACTATTTCTTTAACAGCGTTTCAATTACAGGAAAATCCGGTAGCAATTGTAAAAACTTTTGATGAGGGTTCCAATAAAATTGGTTATTTATTGTACAATCAATTTGCGGGTTCTTATGATGGAGAGTTAAATGCTGCTTTTGGAACTTTTAAAGCAAACGGAGTCACAGATCTGATCGTAGATTTGAGGTACAACGGTGGTGGCTCTGTAAGGACAGCAACTTATTTAGGAAGTATGATTGCTACAAAGTCTAATGAAACAGTCTTTTCTCAACAAGTATGGAATGAAAAAAAAATGGAAAATGGAAAGGCGAGTGATTTCTTAAATTATTTTACAGACAATATAAGAAATACGGATGAAAATGGAACCGTTATTTTCGAAGAACCGATTAACAGTTTGAATCTTTCTAGCGTGTATTTTATCGTTACAAATGATTCCGCATCTGCGTCAGAATTGGTCATAAATGCTTTAAGGGCTTATATTGATGTAACGCTAGTGGGAGCAGAAACTGTTGGTAAGCAAGTAGGATCTATTACCGTATATGATTCTCATAATTATACTAAAAATGGGATTAATTTAAACCCAAATCATACCTATGCAATGCAGCCTATTGTATTAGAAATAAAAAATTCGAAAGGAGAAAACGCACCAGGTGGTTATGTTCCAGATATTGATTTTCCTGAAGATTTTGGACAACAATCTGGCGACATCAATCTAGGCGTATTGGGAGAAAAATCGGATCCTTTATTAAACGAAACGATCAACCAAATTACAAACAGTGCAAAAAGAGTAGGAAATAGAAGAACTGCGATTAAAAAAGAAGAAATTACAAATTCTAAATTACAAAAACCTTTTGCAAATGAAATGTATGTTGAATTTAAAAAATAGTTTTTACTTTATAAAATCGTAAAAAAACGCTTATCGGTTTTTCCTTTAGTTTCGAATAAGTATCAAGTTAAATCTGTTTTTTCAGTGCAATTTGTCTCTTTATCTGTTAAAATGTCTGGTCTAAATTCACTCATTAAGGCTTCTCTTTTAGTTTTTGCATATTGATAGCCAGATTTCCACCATTTACGCATCAGAATTTCATCAAAAACCAAAGAATTTGTTGTTAATATTGTGGGAGTATAATATAAATTTAACTTGATCCCTTTATTTTTCGCAGCCAATTTTCCGATGGTAATATTGTGTCTTTCTACATGTGTTAACATAAAATCGAACACATCAAACAATAAGGAAAATGGATTTTTAGCGGGCAGCCTATTAATTTGCGTAACCTCCGTTTCTAAAATAATAGCATCAATTTCTGTTGCGCCTCTTAAAATAGCTTCTCTAATTGGCACCAATGAACCAAAACCGCCATCTGCATATTGACAATTGTCTTTTTCTAGCACACTCATAAAAGGCACATAATTACAAGAACCCCAAATCCAATCGCAAAAATCAGCATAGGTACAGTCATTTATAGACTTATATTCAATTTGATTTGTTGTTAGATTCGAAACCGTTACCACAACTTCTTTGTTCTTTTCTCTAATTTCAGTATACATTTCTTGAGTAATCTTTCTCTTTATTAAATTTCGTAAGTTTTTACTTTCTCCAAATGTTTTTCTTCCATTTATAAAATTCCACAAGGTATTTAAGTGACGAATACTAATCACTTTTTCTCCAGCAATTTTTTTAATTTTAAAAGGGTTATTGCTAAAAATACTTTTCTGATTTACATTGGTGTATATTTTTTTTAAATCATTTAATCGACCTAATGCTAAGTGAGAAACCATTAAACTTCCTGTAGAAGTTCCGATATATATATCGTATTCCTTGTTTTCTTCTTTCATTAAGTATTGAGCAACGCCACCGGCAAATGCTCCTTTACTTCCTCCTCCAGAAATTACCAATGCTTTTTTCATTATCTAAAAATGATTCGTTTACTTTCGTAACATAAAAGTACCAAAAAGTAAATCAATAAACGTATTTATTTTTACTTTCCTTCTCTTGCTTCTTATAACGATGGCTATTGTTATCTTTTTTATTTTTAGAATTTTGTATTGGTTTTTTTTAAACTTTCATAAAATAATTATCTAAGTAAAATGTTCTTCCGTATGTTTGTCTGAACCAGTTGAAGCCTTTTTATTTACATTCGACAAACTCATAACATTTAATTATTTTTACGGCATTTTGAAATTAAATTAATAGTAACTTAGACAAATCAATCTTTTACAAAAGATTAAAGTGAGATTCCTAGGAGCAGCAAACCTCCCTTTAACCCGTTGAATGAAAAAACAGAATGAAATGATTCAAAAAGAACCTATTACTAATCGATTTCTAAAATACGTGACTATGGACACAGAGTCAGACCCTAGAAATCCAGCATTTCCAAGCACTGATAATCAATGGAATTTGGCAAAAGTTTTAGTGGATGAGCTGCAACAAATGGGAATGGAAGAGATCGATTTAGATGATAATTGCTACCTCATGGCAACTTTACCAAGTAATATCACCTATGAAGTTCCTACAATTGGATTTATTGCCCATATGGATACAAGTCCAGATTATACAGGAGCTAACGTAAACCCTCAAATTATAGAAAACTATCAAGGAAATGACATCCTTTTGAATAAAGAACAAAACATTGTTTTATCACCCAACTATTTTGAGGATTTGTTACTATATAAAGGACAAACAATAATAACTACTGATGGAACAACCCTTTTAGGAGCAGATGACAAAGCGGGGATTACAGAAATCGTTTCTGCAATGGAATACCTCCTCCAGCATCCAGAAATTAAGCATGGCAAAATTAGAATTTGTTTTACTCCTGATGAAGAAGTTGGTAAAGGAGCTCATTTATTTGATGTCGAAAAATTTGGTGCACAATGGGCATATACCATGGATGGAAGCCAAATTGGAGAATTAGAATATGAAAATTTTAATGCGGCAAGTGCAAAAGTTACCATTACAGGTAAGAGTGTGCATCCAGGATATGCCAAAGGAAAAATGATCAATTCGATATTAATTGCGAAAGATTTTATTGCCGCACTACCTTCCGAGGAAGTTCCTGAAAAAACGGACGGTTATAAAGGCTTTTTTCATTTGCATGATATGACAGGGACTGTTGAGAAAACAGTGTTAGAATATCTTGTTAGAGATCATGATATTGAATTGTTTGAAAAAAAGAAAAAATTCTTACAAAAATTGGTCTTTGATTTTAATGGAAAGTATCCCCAAGAAGTAATACAAATTGAAATTAAAGACCAATACTTTAATATGAAAGAAAAAATAACACCTGTAATACACATTGTAGCCATTGCTGAAGAAGTTATGAAAGAGCTAGGAATTACCCCTTTAATTAAAGCAATTCGTGGTGGAACAGATGGTTCTCAACTGTCTTTTAAAGGATTACCCTGTCCTAATATTTTTGCAGGTGGACATAATTTTCATGGTCCGTTTGAATATGTACCTCTTGAATCAATATTAAAAGCGACAGCAGTCATTATTGGTATTGCTGAAAAAGTCTCTGATAAATACAAAAATTGACATTAGTGTATTGCTCCTGTGGAATGCACTAAATTTAAAACCCTAAACAGCATTGTTTCCTTTAAAATAATGCGGGATTCTTTCCTTTGACCCCATCGTAAAAAGCATGAAAAACTTCAAAATCTTTTTCTTTATTGTTGGTCGTATAATAGGCTTCAGAAATTTTCACTTTTTTATGCTCAAAATCAAGTGTCGCCATAACAACAGGAACATTAGCTCCTTTTGCAATATAATAGAAACCCGTTTTCCAAGCAGCAACTTTTTTTCGGGTTCCTTCAGGAGATAAAGCAAGTCTAAATACCTTTTTTTTATTAAAAATAGTAATAACAGCATCAACCAAGTTGTTATTTTTAGTTCGATCGACGGGTGTGCCTCCTAAGATTTTAAAGAAAAAGCCAAATGGAGCTCTAAATAAAGTGTTTTTTCCAATAAAATGAATCATCGTTCCAGAAGCCATTCTAGATAAAATTGCAATTGGGAAATCTATCCAACTCGTGTGAGGTGCTACTATAATAACATATTTCTTAATGTCCTGTGGAAAATCATTTTCTAATTTCCAACCTAAAATAGTTTCTAAAATAAATCTCGAAATACTTTTCATTACGTCTAAAAATAACTGTTTATAAAATCCTGCTTTAAAGGTTTTATGTTTTAATATAAAGTGATAAATTTAGGGACTTAAATTGACATGATGAACGAAATATTTATTTACTTTCTTGTTGGAATTATTTTTGCTGCAATCGGCTTTTATATTGGAAAATTACTTACCAAACTTGGATCAGAAAAAGAAAAAGCAACTTTGGAAGAACGGGCTTCTCTAATAGCACAATCGAAAGAAATCGTAGACAATAATTATATTGAACTTCAAAAGCAACTTCTAAAAATTCAAGAAGAGAAAGCAGCTTTAAGCACCCTAAATACGCGCCTAGATGCGGAGTTGGAAAACACTCAAATAAAGCTAGAAGATAAGGTAAAGGATGTTGAAAAATTGAATGAAAAATTCTCAAAAGAATTTGAAAATTTAGCAAATAAAATTTTAGATGAAAACTCTACCAAATTCAAAGCTCAAAATAAAGAAAGCATCAGTGCAATTTTAAATCCTCTAAAAGAAAAGATTGAAGGTTTTGAGAAAAAAGTAACAGAATCTCAAGAGAAAAGTGTCGGAATGCATGCTGCTTTAAGGGAACAATTAGGCCATTTAAAGGACTTAAACTTACAAATGAGTAAGGAAGCAATTAACTTAACCAAAGCACTAAAAGGCGATAATAAAACCCAAGGTGATTGGGGGGAAACGCAATTAGAAATTTTACTAGAAAAAGCGAAATTAACAAAAGGCATCCATTTTAATACGCAGGGCGGCTATAGAGATGACGATGGGCGATTAAAGAAACCTGATTTTATCATAAACCTTCCCGATAACAGGCATTTAATTATCGATTCAAAAGTTTCTTTAACGGCTTATGAAAGCTACTTTTCTGCAGAAAAAGAGGTTGACAAAGACTTATTTTTAAAAAAACATATTGACAGTATTCGTTCTCATTTTAAAGATTTAAGTGCTAAGAAATATGATGCTTTATATGAAATTAACTCACCAGATTATGTCTTAATGTTTGTCCCAATAGAACCGGCATTAATGATTGCCTTGAATAAAGTAAACAACTTGTACTTAGAAGCGCTTGACAAAAATATTGTATTGGTTTCTACGTCCACTCTGTTGGCAACCTTAAGTACTGTTTCTTCAATGTGGAGACAAGAAAATCAAAAGAAAAATGTGCTTGAAATATCGAAACAAGCAGGCGCTTTGTATGACCAGTTTGTCAACTTAACAGATGATTTAATTAAAGTTGGAAATCAATTAAAAACAGTACAAGGAAGTTATGATTCTTCTATGAAAAAATTAACAGGTAAAGGAAACTTAATTAAAAAAGTAGAAAACATAAAACAATTAGGGGTAAATACCTCAAAAAAAATCAATCAGAATTTATTAGACAGAGCCAGTGATTTAGATTAAATCGAAACGTTATGAAACAACAAAAAAGCATCAAGAATAAACTTGATGCTTTTTTTTATAGTATCCTGAACGAAGTAATATTGAGCTCCGTAAAACCACGACGTGGTTTACATTACAAACAATCTTCTTGCGCCCATTAATTCTGAAACGCTTTCACTTATTTCGTGTAAAACTTCGTCATTATCTGCGTTTATAATCGCTTTATCGATAAGATCCACAACAGTTTTCATATGTTCAACCTTTAAACCACGAGTTGTAATCGCAGGAGTTCCTATTCGAATACCTGAAGTTATAAAAGGAGATTTATCATCAAAAGGAACCATGTTTTTATTAACTGTGATTTCTGCTTTTCCTAAAGCGATTTCTGCATCTTTCCCCGAAATGTTTTTGTTACGTAAATCAATCAACATACAATGGTTATCTGTACCACCAGAAATAATATGATATCCTTTTCCTACAAATTCTTCAGCCATTGCAGCCGCATTTTCTTTTACTTGAATTTGGTACGCTAAAAACTCATCTGTTAACGCTTCTCCAAAAGCAATAGCCTTTGCAGCAATAACGTGTTCTAAAGGACCACCTTGGTTTCCAGGAAACACAGCGAAATTTAATAAAGTAGACATTTTTTTAAGCTTTCCGCTTTTCAATGTTTCTCCAAATGGGTTGTCAAAATCTTTCCCCATTAATATGATTCCTCCTCTAGGTCCTCGTAAAGTTTTATGGGTGGTCGATGTTACAACATGACAATGTGGTAATGGATCGTTTAATATTCCTTTTGCAATCATCCCTGCAGGATGTGAAATATCTGCCAATAAAATAGCACCAACACTGTCTGCAATGACTCTAAAACGCTTAAAATCAATATCTCTAGAATATGCAGAAGCACCCGCGATGATTAATTTAGGCTGTTCTTTCGTTGCTATTTCTTGAATTTTATCATAATTTAAAACGCCCGTTTCTTTATCAACACCATAAAAAGTGGGGTTGTATATTCTACCAGAGAAATTTACAGAAGATCCGTGTGTTAAATGTCCTCCATGTGATAAGTCGAAACCCAAAATAGTATCACCAGGGTTTAAACAGGCAAAAAATACAGCGGTATTTGCTTGCGAACCAGAGTGTGGTTGAACGTTTGCATATTCTGCACCAAATAATTCTTTTGCTCTATCAATTGCTATTTGCTCTACAATATCTACAACTTCACAACCTCCATAATATCTTTTTCCAGGATATCCTTCAGCATATTTATTGGTTAAGACAGAGCCTTGCGCTTGCATCACTTGATCACTTGCAAAGTTTTCTGAAGCGATTAATTCTAAACCATTTAATTGTCTTTCTTTTTCTTCCTGAATGAGGTCAAAAATTTGATTGTCTAATTGCATTGTTATTGTTTTTAAGGAACATCAAAAATAATAAAATCATCTTTGTAAAAAACATGTTTTTATAATATTTTATCATTTTTTGTTAATAATTTATTTTTAAGAATAAAGTACTATTAAAAATGCAATTCTTTTAGAGAATGGTATTAAAAATTGAAATTGTCTTTAATTATTGAACCTATATGCGGTGGTTCAATAGCAGCTTATATGGTTGTAAATTCAGAACTAAAAGAGATTAATTATATTATAATGAATTATCCATTATATAAATAGCAACCGACGAACAGCTACAAAATGATTGCTATTGATGAAATCATTAAGGAGTGACAACGAATTTGGTCGCAACCAAAAGTAATTTTATCAAAATGATTTGAATTCAATATCAGATAAGTATAAAATGTAAATGCGAAAGTTACAATAATCACCAGTTCATTTCTGAATGACTTTGAGAGAATTAATAAGGAAATAGCGTTTTTTTTGTTAAATACTACTTTACATCAGTATAAGTATCATCCCAATTTTTTGGTTTCGGGTCATGCAACTTACCCAAAGACTTTGCAATAATCATAGAAACAGTAGCATCTCCCGTAACATTCACAGCGGTTCTACACATATCCAAAGGTCTGTCTACAGCAAAAATTAATGCCAAACCAATGGGTAATAATTCTTCTGGAAAACCAATAGATTCTAATACAATAACCAACATTACCATGCCGGCACTAGGAACTGCTGCAGAACCAATAGACGCTAACAAAGCTGTTGCTACAATAATTAATTGATTTGAAAATGTCAAGCCTTCTGGCCAAATAACCTGCATAATGAATACAGCTGCGATGGCTTGATACAAACTTGTTCCATCCATATTAATCGTTGCTCCTACGGGCAATACAAAACCAGCCACTTCTTTATCTACACCTAAGTGTTCTTCTACTCGCTCCATCGTTACTGGTAAAGTTGCCGCACTCGAACTTGTCGAAAAGGCTAATAATTGTGCAGGACTTATTTGTTTTAAAAACCAAACTGGTGACTTTTTTGTATAAATACTTACTGAAATTAAGTAGAAACCAATCATTATAAGTAAACCACTAACAACGCAAAGCGCATAAACCAAAAGTTTTAAAAGAATTTCCGTATCATCAAAAGCAATAATAACATTTGCTAAGAGCGCAAAAACGGCATACGGTGCAAAAAGCATTATTAAATCGACCATTTTCATAACCACTTCATTTAATGAATCAAAGAAATTCATTAATGGTTTTGCTTTCTTTTCTGGGATTAGTAATAGTGAAATACCAACAAACAAAGCAAAAAAGATAATTTGCAACATACTGGCGTTTCCTAAAGACACAAAAATATTGCTGGGAAAAATATCAACCAATGCTTGTAAAGGTCCTGCATCTTGTTGCATATTTGCCTTTGCTAGCTTATCTACAACTCCTGAGGAAGCTTCATATTTTAATTTAATTTTTTCTATGGTTTCGGTAGACATTCCTGCTCCTGGCTTTACCAAATTCACAATTCCCAAACCAATAACAATAGCAACTACTGTAGTTAACATATATATAACCATAGTTCTAAAACCCATCTTTTTAATTTTTGAAATGTCTTTTAAATCCGAGATTCCTTTAATTAAAGAGGCGAGTATTAAGGGTACCGCAATTAATTTTAATAAATTGATAAAGATGGTTCCAAAGGGTTTTATCCAATCTATAACAAATCCTTTTCCACCATCAACAGTATTCATTATAAAGCCAAAAATGATTCCTAAGATCATTCCCAATAATATCTTCCAATGTAATGCTAGTTTTTTCATGAAATAGTTTTTGTCATATTATGAACATGAAAGGTAATATAAAAATGTCATTTTTATATTATACCTTGCTTTTATAACAAGATGTATAAATTCCTTCATAGACTGGAAGAATATTTTCTAATGAAAACTTTTTAGTATGTGCTCTTGCATGCTGCTTAAAAGTAGCTAGTATTTTATCCTCTTTTAAAATAGATAATGCATTTTTTGCCATGTCTTGTATATCTCCTAAATCACTTAAATAGCCCGTAACTCCATCGATATTTACTTCAGGCAAACCTCCTGTATTTGTAGATATCACTGCCGTTCCTGCAGCCATTGCCTCTAAAGCTGCCAGACCAAAACTTTCCGTTTGAGAAGGCAATAGGAAAATATCTGTGTAACATAATATTTTAGTGACTTCGGTGCTATTTCCTAAAAAGAAAACATCCTCAGAGATGTTTAATTCTTTTACTAACTTTTCTGCTTTTGCCCTTTCTGGACCTTCACCAATCATTAATAATTTAGAAGGAATTTCTTTTCTAACTTCGTGGAATATGCGCACGACGTCTTCTACTCTTTTTACGGGTCTAAAATTACTTACATGCGTAAAGATTCTTTCATGGGGTTTTGCCAAAGCAAACCGCTTGCATTCTTCTTTATGAGCCTTGTCATATTTTTGAGTATCAATGAAGTTATAAATGACTTTAATCTCTTTGGTTATATTGAATAATTTAGTCGTAGTTTCCTTTAAACTGTTAGAAACTGCAGTAACTACATCCGAATTATTAATGCTAAATTCTACCGCTGACTTATAGGTTGGGTGACTTCCGACCAACGTAATATCTGTTCCGTGAAGTGTTGTTACAACTTTTACGTCTAAGCCTTTTTCTTTCAGCATTTGTTTTGCCATAAATGCAGCATAGGCATGGGGAATGGCATAATGAACATGCAAAACTTCCAATTGATTTTTTTCTACAACTTCCACCATTTTACTAGACAAAGCTAGCTCATAAGGTTGATATTGAAATAAGGGATATTCTTCTAAAAGTACTTGATGAAAATGTAAATTATGAGAGATAAAATCTAAACGAACGGGTTGGTTATAGGTTATAAAATGAACATTATGTCCCTTGTCAGCCAATGCCATTCCTAACTCTGTAGCCACTACTCCACTTCCACCAAATGTTGGGTAACAAACAATTCCTATATTCATATGTTTATTAAAGATTTAAAAATAAAACCTGTTTTTAATGTATTGGTTGTAAAGGTAAAGGAATTCTTACTGTTTGATTCTAATTAAAACATAAAAAACGACCCCATAGCATTCTAAACTTGTTTTAGCATCTGGTTAAATTAAGGCGTTTTTTTAAGAGAACTTGGAAAAGTTTGGATTGACGCAAAATTCATAAAAAAAGAGTTTTTCAAATGGATTGAAAAACTCTTTTTTTATTTGTCTATCAGGTTTGAACCCTTACTTATTTCTACATAGATTTTGCCGCTGTGGAAATATAAAGAAAATTAATAATCTCCTAAGGTTACAGGGTTTTGTGCTAACGCATTTTCCAATTGTTCATCGCTTGGTGCTTTACCATGCCATGCATGCGTGTGCATCATAAAATCAACGCCATTCCCCATTTCTGTATGTAATAAAATACACACTGGTTTTCCTTTTCCTGTCAATGATTTAGCTTGTGCTAAACCCGCTAATATTGCCTCAATATCATTTCCTTCTTTTACATCTAGAACGTCCCAACCAAAAGCTTCAAATTTAGCTCTAATACTTCCCATTGCTAAAACTTGGTCCGTAGATCCATCAATTTGTTTTCCGTTTAAATCAATTGTTGCAATTAAGTTATCCACTTTTTTTGCTGATGCATACATGATTGCTTCCCAGTTTTGACCTTCTTGCAACTCACCATCACCGTGTAAAGTATAAATTATTTTAGCATCTCCATTTAATTTTTTAGCTTGTGCTGCTCCTATTCCAACAGACATTCCTTGTCCTAAAGATCCGGATGCAATTCTTACACCAGGCAAACCTTCATGGGTAGTTGGATGTCCTTGTAAACGGGAATCTAGCAATCTAAAAGTAGCTAATTCTGCAACTGAGAAAAAGCCGCTATGCGCCAAAACACTATAAAATACTGGAGAAATATGTCCGTTAGAAAGGAAAAATAAATCCTCATGGTTTCCATCCATCGTAAAATCGGTGGAATAGTCCATTACTTCTTGATATAAACAAGTAATAAATTCTGCACACCCTAATGAACCTCCTGGATGACCAGAGTTTACTTTATGAACCATACGTAGAATATCTCTACGAACTTGCTGCGTAAAATCCTGTAATTGTTGTGTTGTTGGCATTTTATTATTTTAATTTAATGGCAAAAATACAAAAGAGATTGGATTTTTATGTCGTTAAAAAGGTTTATTTGTTTAAACAAATAAACCTTTTTAACAATTTTATGTCTTTTGTTTCTTCTTTTTAGCTGCAGGAAACAACACATTATTCAAAATTAAACGATAACCAGGAGACGTTGGGTGCAAATCTAACTCTGTTTTTGGATCTCCTACTCTATGTGTATAATCTTCAGGATCATGACCTCCATAAAAGGTAAACATCCCTTTACCCTTGGTTCCATGAAGATAACGTGCTTCTCTATTGGTCGTGTTTTCTCCTAAAACCAATACATTCCTTTTTACTGTATTCCGGTCAAAAGAAGTAGTTTGCCCCATAAAACCTTTCACCAAAGTGGTATGATTTTGAGTTAACATCGTTGGTACAGGATCCCATTTGGCAGAAAATGCTATCAATGAAAAATAATCTGATGTTTTTGGTATTTTACGTTTACGTGTCATATCTATTGAAGAAAACTCGTATGTTGTTGGGTTTCTGATTAATTGATAATCTTTAAACGCAAATGTTTTATTGTAGTTTATTTTAGATTGATAATTTAATTCTGAAGCATCACCATCAAACATTGCTTCAGCAATATCGATTCCTTCAGCAGACAACGCAATATCGAAACTATCGGTTGCAGAACACATGGCAAACATAAATCCACCTCCTATTACGTAATCTCTAATTTTTTTTGCGACGGCTAATTTTTCTTGAGAAACTTTCGTGAAACTTAATTCAGAAGCTAATCTTTCAGCTCTTTTTTTTCCTTCTACATACCAGGGAGCTGTCTTAAAATGTCCATAAAAACGCCCATATTGGCCTGTAAAATCTTCATGATGTAGATGCAACCACTCATAAATAAGGAGTTTGTCTTCTAATACTTCTTTGTCATAGATAATATCAAAAGGAATTTCTGCATAAGTTAAAACTAGCGTTACAGCATCGTCCCAAGGCAATTTATCTTTTGGAGAATACACGGCAATTTTTGGGGCTTTTTCTAAGGTTACTGCATCTTGATTTGAAGAGGGAGCCGAAATTTCTTGCAAAATTAACTGTGATTTTGCATCAGAAATTATCTCGTATGAAACGCCTCGTATTGTACATTCATTTTCAACAATTTTATTGTTTTCTATTAAAAAGGCACCGCCATCATAGTTTAATAACCATTTGGATTTTAAGCCCGCTTCTAGAGAATAATAAACAATTCCGTAGGCTTTTAAGTGGTTTTTCTGATTATCATGACTCATTGGCACGTAGATAAAAGAGGCCGAAAGTGAGTTTGTGATAAAAATAAAAATGAATATTGTTAGGATTTTTTTCATAAAAAATACATTTATAAACTTACAATAGCACTCTCCACCTATATTAAAGTAAGATTCGAGTTTTTAAAATCTTTAGCGTTTAAAAAGGAACCCCACCATCATCCCCAAAAGCATCTTTAGGTTCAATTCTTTGATCTGGAAAAACATCCTCTGGAAAATCTGCATTCATAGACGATTGGAATTCTGAACTAAAGCCTTCTTCTAAATCAGAGAATTTTGCTAAATGCCCTGTAAATTTCAAACGAATATTATCCAGACCACCATTTCTATGTTTGGCAACAATAAACTCTCCTTGCCCCTCACATGGTGTCTGCTCGTCATCATCCCATTCCGTCATTCCATAATATTCTGGACGAAAAATAAACGATACAATATCTGCATCTTGCTCAATAGCTCCAGATTCACGTAAATCTGATAACAGCGGTCTTTTACTTCCTCCACGGGTTTCTACAGCACGAGATAATTGAGAAAGTGCAATTACAGGAACTTCTAATTCTTTTGCTAATGCTTTTAAGTTTCGCGAAATCATAGAGATTTCTTGTTCCCGATTCCCTCCTGCTTTTCCACCTGCTGTCATTAATTGTAAATAGTCAATTACAATAATTTTAACATTATGTTGAGAGACTAATCTTCGTGCTTTTGCACGTAAATCAAACACAGAAAGAGACGGTGTATCATCAATAAAAATAGGTGCATCAGATAATTTCTTAACTTTTACATTTAATTGTTCCCATTCATGAGGCTCTAAATTTCCTTTCCTTAATTTTTCTGAAGTTAAGCCTGTTTCCGAAGAAATCATTCGCGTAATCAATTGAACAGAAGACATCTCTAAAGAGAATACAGCGACTCCATGATTAAAGTCAATGGCCATATTTTTTGCCATCGAAATTACAAAGGCCGTTTTTCCCATACCAGGACGTGCAGCTATAATTACTAAATCTGACGGTTGCCAACCCGAAGTTAAAGCATCTAATTTGGTGAAACCAGTTTCTAAACCAGACATTCCTTCAGAATTACCTATTTCTTGAATCTTTTTCAATGCTTGTTTTACAAGCGATCCTGCTGGTTCTGAGCTCTTTTTTAAGTTCCCTTGTGTCACTTCAAAAAGCTTTCCTTCTGCATCGTCTAATAAGTCAAAAACATCGGTGCTTTCATCATAGGCATTCTCTATAATTTCACTTGAAATTGAAATTAATCTACGCTGAATAAATTTTTGAAGAATAATTCTAGCATGGAACTCAATATGTGCAGAAGAAGCTACTTTCTGAGTCAAACGAATTAAAAAGAAATCGCCACCAACAAATTCTAACTTTCCATTTTTTTTCAGTAAATTAGAGACTGTTAATATATCTATAGGCTCAGAATTTTGGAATAACGTATAAATAGCAGCGTAAATTTCTTGATGTTTATTGTCATAAAAAGCATCAGGACTTAAGATGTCTATTACATCGTCAATTCCTTTTTTATCAATCATCATTGCGCCCAATACCGCTTCTTCCAGTTCCACTGCCTGAGGAGGAATCTTTCCTTTTTCAAGACTAATTATTCTTGATTTATCTATCTTTTTACCTGAAACAGGAGTCGTTTTTTCCATGTACACAAATGTACTTTTTTTAGGTTGAATACTCTTTCTAAAAGTTCACTTAAATTTGTGAACAAAAATTGTAAATAAAAATGTTATTATCTTGTTAATAACTAGTCAACTTCCAAATTGATTTGTTATTTTTACCATAGTGATGTGGAATAAAAAACATATAGTTTTAGCCTTTTTCTTACCTGTTCAAATGCTATTAATGAAATTAGCAGCAGAAAACCCTGCTTTTATAGAACGTTATTATTCCAATGGAATCTATCCAACCCTTTCCGCTTTTTTTAGAATTATTTTAGGTTGGATTCCTTTTTCAGTAGGAGATCTTTTAGTGATTTTTGGGCTTTTTGTATTTATTCGTTTTCTAGTGAGGTTGCTAAAAGCGAAATTTAAAAATATTATTCCAAAAAGCATTCATTTTATTGCAGTTGCATCCGTTATTTATGGTTGCTTTTACCTTTTTTGGGGATTGAATTATTACAGAGCGCCTTTGGCTAAAAACCTAGGTTACAAACAACAAGAATATACGACAGCACAGCTTCAGAAAGTAACAAAGCATATTATTAAAAAGTTAAATTATTATCAACTTGAAATTACAAAAAATGACACTTTAAAAGTCGATAACCCATATTCTCAAAAGGAAATGCATCAAATGGCAGTTGCTGGATATGAACATTTATCTAGAAGTTTTCCGCAATTAAAATATCAATATGCATCTGTAAAAAGTTCTTCAATGAGCTTGTTGCAAAGCTATAATGGCACTAGTGGTTATTTGAATCCTTTGACGGGTGAAGCACAAGTAAACGACAAAATCCCTAAAACAATGTATCCGACCACTACGTGCCATGAAATAGCACATCAAATTGGTTTTGCCGCAGAGAATGAAGCAAATTTTGTCGGTTTTTTAGCAGCTAATTATAATGAAGATCTTTATTTTAAATATGCAAGTTATCGCATGGCTTTTAGCTATTGTATTTCTGAATTAAGAAAACGAGACAGCACTTTATCTCACCAACTTTGGAAGACAGTACACAAAGGAATTTTAAAAGATTTTAGGGTGAGTTATCAGTTTTGGCAGCACTATAAAAATCCTTTTGAACCCCTTGTTAAAAAAGGCTATAATGCCTATTTAAAAGCAAACAAGCAAGACAAAGGCGTACAGTCTTATCATTATGTAGTGAATTTATTCATCAGTTACTTTGAAACGTCTGTTCAATTTTAAATTCTTTAGATTGCTCTCATAATAATAAATTTTTAAGTTCCTACACTTCGATAATTAGGTATATTTGTCCTGATGAAAGAAATAACAAGTATTCAAAATCCCTATGTAAAAAACTTGCTAAAATTGCAAGAAAAAGCTCGTGAACGAAAGAAACAAGGGAGGTTTATTATTGAAGGAAAACGTGAAATTACACTCGCCATTTCTTCAGATTATGAATTTGAAACTATTTTATTTTCTCCTGAAATTATTTCTGAAAATGAAGTTTTACACCTTTTTAATGCCAATATAAATAGGATTACGATCGCTAAGGAAGTATATCAAAAGTTAGCATATAGAGACTCAACAGAAGGAATTATTGCTGTTGCCAAAGCAACAAATTTTTCTTTAGAAAACATTCAATTTAAAAATAAGAATCCTTTAATTTTAATTGCTGAAGGTGTCGAAAAACCAGGAAATATAGGCGCTTTATTAAGAACTGCGGATGCCGCAAATATAGATGCTGTTTTTATCGCAAATCCTAAAAGTGATCTATACAACACAAATATTATTCGATCAAGTGTGGGCTGTGTATTCACGAATCAAATTGCGGTTGGAACCTCCGAAGAAATAATTGCTTTTTTACAAGAAAAAAATATTCATATCTATGCAGCCACTTTGCAAAATTCGAATGAATATCACAAAGAAAATTATACAGAAAGTACGGCTATTGTTGTTGGTACGGAAGCTACAGGTCTAACAGCAACATGGAGAACCGCTGCAAAACAAAATATAAACATTCCCATGCAAGGACAAATAGATTCTATGAATGTTTCTGTTTCTGCTGCCATTATTTTGTATGAAGCTAAAAGACAGCGTGATTTTAAATAGATTTAGTTGTTTTTGAACTTAAAATATATTGTTTAA
>CATITK010000096.1 GCA_949545755.1 Polaribacter sejongensis
AGTGCTTTTGTCATATAGATCTGTCCTATGTATCCAAAAAGGCCTAAACTTAATAGCAGCATCCATTCCGTTAAATTTGGGGTTTTCCAATACTTGATAGATAAAATTCCACCAAACAAAAAGGCCATTACCATAAAGTAATTTATGATGACCAAAGGGTTTTCTGTATCTCCAATTTTACGAATGACAACAAAAATTAACCCCAAAAAAAGGGCAGATACGATCACTAAAACAATCCCTATAGAATTGACATCAATCCCAAATCCTTTGATTATTAAAACGCCTGTGAATGCAACTAAAAATAGGACCCATTGTATTGGTTTTATTTTTTCTTTTAAGAAAATAAACGCAAAAATAGCGGCAAAAATTGGAGCGGTATATCTTAATGAAACAGCGGTACCAACCGCTAAATAATTTAATGATTCAAAGAAGCAAGTTAAAGAAATAACGCCCGCTAACCCTCTAATGAATAACCATTTTTTCTTGTTTCCAAGAATTGGAATTTTATGTTTTATGATCAATGGAATTGTAAATAGTAAAGTACCAATCGACCTAAAAAAAACAATTTGATATGCACTAAAGTCATTTAAACATTTTACGACTGCATTCATTATTGAAAATGCAATGACACTAAAAATCATATAAAAAATTGCGGTTGAGTTTTTCATGATAATGTAATTTGTACTGTTGAATGCTTCTTTTATAATGACACCCAAAATAAAACCAAAAAAAGGCAATAGCTGAAAGCTACTACCTTTTGTATTTATAAATATCTATCGTTTTTTTGTAGCGGTTAGATTCTAATTAAACAACCTAAAAACATCATTTCCATTTGCAAAAAGCAGCAAAACAATTAAAAGAATAAAACCGGTTACTTGCGCATATTCTAAAAATTTATCTCCTGGTTTTTTACCTGTAATCATTTCCCAAAGCGTAAAAACAACATGACCACCATCTAAAGCTGGAATTGGCAACAAGTTCATAAAGCCTAACATGATAGATAAGAATGCGGTGATGTTCCAAAAGGATTCTGCGCTCCATTCGGAAGGAAAAATACTTCCAATAGAAATAAAACCACCCAAACCTTTATAAGCCCCTGTACTTGGATTGAAAATCTTTTTTAATTGTTTGATATAATCGGTAAGTGTTTTTATAGATTTGTTCCATCCTGCAGGAATTGCTTCTACAAAAGAATATTCTATTTCGGCTAAATTATAATAGCCTAATTTTTCTAAATCTTTAAAAGGTAACTGCCCTGAACTGACACCTAATTTCCCGTTACTATCAACTTTTACGGGGATTTCTTTTGTTTCAGTTCCTCTTTGAACCGTTAAAATAATCTCTTGATTTTTGAATTTATTTAATTCAGATTGCCCTTCATCAAAATATTTTATTCTATTTCCATGAATAGCAACCACAATATCTTTAGGTTTTAAATCTGCAGTTAGATTGTGTGAATCTTCAGAAATACCTGCAATAATAAAAGGAATTCTAGGCATCACAACCGCCCCTGCATTCTTCCCTCGATCCATTAATTGAGAGATAAAGTCTTCAGGAATTTCTTGATCTAAAACAACTCCGTTTCTTTCCAATTGAAAATCATTTCCATTTACAAACCCGAGGGTTAGTTCAGAGAATTTCTTGATTTTTTCTCCATCGATCGTTAAAATTTTGTCACCAGTTTGCAACCCTAAATTCATTGCGATGGTATCTTGTACCCATACACCGTCCTTTACATTTTCATTAGGCAAATATTTTTCTCCATACGCATACATTAACATAATGTAAATGAAAATACCCAACACAAAGTTTACAAAAACTCCACCGAGCATTATAATTAAACGTTGCCATGCAGGTTTAGAACGAAATTCCCAAGGTTGCGCTGGTTGCGCTAGCTGTTCTGTATCCATACTTTCATCAATCATACCAGATATTTTTACATATCCTCCCAAAGGAATCCAGCCAATACCATAGACGGTATCTCCAATTTTTTTCTTGAAAATTGAGAACTTATAGTCAAAGAATAAATAGAATTTTTCTACTCTGGTTTTAAATAATTTTGCAGGGATAAAGTGCCCTAATTCGTGCAATACAATTAGTAAAGATAAACTTAGTATGAATTGTGATGCTTTTATTAATATTTCCATTCAGCGTTAAATCATTAAATTTTAAAAACACGCAAATGTACGTTTTTAAAGAGCGATGTAAAAGAACTAAAAGCGCATGATTTTTTATTTTAACAAATATTTTAGAAAGTATTTGTTTTTGTTTGTTTTTTTAAAGGGGTATTAAGTCGTAAATTTGCACTTCTAAACCTGTTTTATGGAGCTAAAATTCTTTAAAAAATCGCTACCAACACTTATTTTTTTAGTCGTTTTTTCTGCGATTGTCATTCCTATTTTTTACCAATTATTAAAGGTTGAAAAAAAGTTGAAAATATACAATCCAAGAGATGTAAATCCGAGATTAGTAGATTCCTCTGTGAAACACATTACTAAAAACCATACCATTGCAGATTTTGAATTGATTAACCAAAATGGCGAAATCATTACCCATAAAGATTATGAAAATAAAATTTATATAGCAGATTTTTTCTTTACCAGATGCCAATCAATTTGTATTGCCATGGCGTATAATATGAGTGAGTTACAAACCTATTATATTGATGATAAAGAGTTGATGTTCTTGTCACATTCTGTAACGCCTTTTATAGACAGTGTTGCTGTCTTAAAAGAGTATGCAGATAAAAAAGGGGTTATTGATGGCAAATGGAATGTAACAACTGGTTCTAAAAAACACATTTATGAGTTGGCAAGAAAAAGTTATTTTGCTGTTTTAGATGAAGGTTCTGGAGATGAAAATGACTTTATTCATACAGAACAATTTATCTTGGTAGATAAAGAAAAACGCATTCGTGGTTATTATGATGGGACTGACCAAAAAGACATCGAAAAATTGAAAGAAGATCTTGTTGTGTTAAAAGCAGCATATGCATCAAAATAACTTGTTTAGAATCATTCTAAATGATTATCTTTGTCAAAAATTTGTTACTCCTGCATTTTTTCAGAATTAAATTTAGAGAAAAAAGGGAGTCTTCTTATACAAAAAACGAGTGAATACAATAGCATCATTACACAAAGGAGAAATAGGATATATTTCGGAAGAATCGTTAGATTTTATACCTTTAAAATTACTTGAAATGGGTTGTTTGCCAGGAGCTGAGGTTGAGTTGGTTCAAATAGCACCTTTAAAAGATCCTTTGTATATCTGCGTAAACGGAAGTCATTTGGCAATTAGAAAAGAAACTGCTTTACAAATTCAAATCCTGAAAAGCGAAATACTACATGTCTAAAAACGATATAAAAGTTGCCTTAATAGGAAATCCTAATACGGGGAAAACATCCCTTTTTAATCAACTTACAGGTTTAAATCAAAAAGTAGGAAACTACCCAGGAGTTACTGTAGATAAAAAACTAGGCGTTAGTAAGTTGTCTTCGACTCAGAATGCAATTATTACAGATTTACCGGGAACTTACAGCATCAACCCTACTTCTATAGACGAAAGTATTGTTCTAAAAACCCTATTAAAAAAGGATATAAAAGAATCTCCAGATGTTATTCTGGTGGTGGCTGATGTAGAGAATTTAAAAAGAAATTTGCTTCTTTTTTCTCAAATTAAAGATTTAGAAATTCCAACAGTTTTGGCAATCAATATGGTTGATCAAATGAATAGAAAAGGAATTACGATTGATTTGTCTTTGTTAAAAAAAGAATTGAATACTGAAGTCGTCTTAATAAGTGCAAGAAAAAATGAAGGGATAAAAGATGTGAAAGCAGCCATTATTCGCTGCCATGTTGCTGCAAAAGCATCTCCTTTGTGTGGAATTAATAATCAAATTGATCCTGATTATTTCACGAAGTTAAAAGAAATTAGCCCTAACTATTCTTTGTACGAATTATGGTTAATGGTAACTCAGAATAATTATCCAGAAACGGTTACCAAAGAAGAGAAAGAAAAGTTGCTGGCCTTTAAAAAAGACGTTTCTAAATTAAAGAAATACCAACATAAAGAAACCATTTATCGCTATCAAGAAATTAATAAAATTCTCAAGAAAACATACATTGTAGACAAGAGTAAGGCAAAAGATTTAAGAGGTAATTTAGATCGGGTTTTTACACATAAAATATTTGGGTATGTGTTTTTTGTCTTTTTATTATTAGCTATTTTTCAATCCATATTTGATTGGGCAACCTTACCCATGGATTTAATTGATGGTACTTTTGCTGAAATTTCTGATTTTGCAAAAAGCAATTTACCCGCGGGTGTTTTAACAGATTTGTTGTCAGAAGGAATTATTCCTGGAATTGGAGGTGTGCTCATTTTTATTCCGCAAATTGCCATCCTATTTTTATTTATTGCTATTTTAGAAGAAACAGGCTATATGAGTCGTGTTGTGTTTTTAATGGATAAGATTATGCGTCGTTTTGGAATGAATGGGAAAAGTGTAATTCCATTAATTTCTGGAACTGCCTGTGCCATTCCTGCAATTATGGCAACCAGAACGATTGCCAGTTGGAAAGAGCGCTTAATCACTATTTTAGTAACGCCCTTCACAACCTGTTCTGCACGTTTACCTGTCTATGCAATTCTAATTTCCCTAATCATTCCGGACATAAAGATTTTTGGATTTTTAAACTTACAAGGGTTGGTTTTATTGTCTCTATATGCCTTGGGTTTTGCAACAGCAATAATAGCAGCCTATATTTTACATAAAACTTTAAAGATAAAAACGAAATCATTTTTTGTGGTAGAAATGCCAAATTATAAATTGCCGTCTGTAAAAAATGTATTTTTTGAAGTGGTAGAAAAAACAAAATCATTTGTTTTGGAAGCAGGAAAAATTATTTTAGCGCTGTCTGTTATTTTATGGTTTTTGGCCTCTAATGGTCCTGCATCTTTTGACAATGTAGAAAAAAATACGATTGAAAATACGGCAAATCAGAATTTTTCTGAGAAAGAATTGCAACAAAAAATTGCTTCTATAAAATTAGAAAATTCATACATCGGAATTTTAGGAAAAACAATAGAACCAGTCATCAGGCCTTTGGGTTATGATTGGAAGATTGGAATTGCTTTGATTACCTCATTAGCCGCAAGAGAAGTCTTTGTAGGTACTTTGTCAACTATTTATAGTGTTGCATCTGGTGATGAAAATACGGCGACCATTAAACAAAAAATGGCTTCAGAAATTAATCCCGACACGGGTAAAAAAAGATTCAATTTCCCTGTAGGAATGTCTTTAATGGTTTTTTATGCTTTTGCAATGCAATGTATGGCTACCTTAGCCATTGTTAAGCGGGAAACCAAGACCTGGAAATGGCCATTAATTCAGTTGTTTGGTATGGGTTTACTTGCCTATATAGCTTCATTTATCACCTATCAAATTCTAAGTTAATGCAAGAAATTATAGCGTACATATTGGTTGCTTTTGCTGTTGTTTTTTTATTAAAAAAATACGTGTTTCCCTCAAAAAAAGACAAAGACTGCGGTTCAGGTTGTGGTAGTTGTTAATTTTTAAGGAAAATGAAGACTTTCCCATTATTTTCCCATTGGAATTACGATGATTGCAGAGAATTTTTCTTGAAATATCACTAAGTCTTTGTCCGCTTCTAATTTCGTTTTATAATTACCGACTTGTACTTTCCATTCAGGCGCATTATAGACCAATTTAGAAGGATTGCCTGGGAATGCTATTTTAAATTGCGCGTTATAGCTTCTTGCTTTTTGCTCATTACCGTTATAAAGTTGAATTCTATAACCAAAACCATAGGTGTTATTAAAGCTTCTTTTTTTAGAAATTAGACTTTTAATTGCTGCTGTTTCATTTGTTTTATTTTGAGAAAAAGAACTGTAACTTACTGTGAATAAAACAAACAAAAACGGAAGGACCATTATTCTATTTTTCATGGGATCTAATTTTTTACAAAAATAACGACAAGTTTAGGAATAAATTGATTTTTCTTCTTATTTAGAATAATTATAAATTAATGTTTAAGATTCCTTAAGCTTTTCAAATTTTAGGAAGAAGTAGTACTTTTGTCAGACGAAAAAAGATGGCTTTTGTCATTTTATATTAGATATTTTTAAACAAAGTTTAAATATGAAAAGTGTAGCATTGCACAATAGACAAATCACCCTATTTTTAAAGAGTTTTACTTTTCTTTTAATTTTTGCATTCAGCTTGTCTTCATATTCACAAGATGTAGATGAAGCGCGTCAAAAAGAAGGAAAAAAATTATTTAAATCTTTATGTGCTTCTTGTCACAAATTAGACAGGAAACTTATTGGACCTGCTTTAGGGGGTGTCGAAGAAAGAAGAGAAAATGATTGGTTAAAAGCTTGGATCAAAAACAACGCAGAATTAAGAGCTTCGGGAGATGCGGAAGCGGTTGCAATATTTGAAGAGTACAAAGGTGCTAATATGAGTGCTTTTCCTCAGTTGTCAGATAAAAATATCGATGATATTTTATACTACACCACTGTTGGAGAAATTAAAAAAGAAGTCGTAGCGACGGAAGGGGTTCCTGTGCAATCCTCTGGAAGCAGTTCTCCAGAATGGATTATTTATATTTTAGCAGCAGCGATTATTATTGCTTTCTTGATGATTGCAAGTTTACTAAAACAGGTAAATGAGTTAAAAGGAATCAAAAGAGCGCCATCACAATCGAATTTAAAAAGAGATTTGCAAGAACTTTGGGAAGGTTTAAAACAAAACACATTCTTAAAAGTACTGTCTACACTATTTTTATTGCTAGTTGGAGCTTATATTTTCTTTGGAACTTTATTTAAAGTTGGTGTAGATGAAGGATACCAACCAATTCAGCCGATTGTTTTTTCACACAAAATTCATGCTGGAGACAATAAAATTGATTGTCAATATTGTCATTCATCAGCAAAACATAGCAAGCATTCAGGAATTCCTTCTGTAAATGTTTGTATGAATTGTCATAAAAGTATTTCTGAAGTTGCTGAAAATACAGTGGTAGAATTGGAAGATGGTGTTGTTCTTGGAAAAGCACAATTGGACAAAGAAATAGCCAAAGTATACAAAGCAGCTGGTTGGGATAAAGAAAATTTAGAATATACAGGGATTGAAAAACCAATCAAATGGGTTCGCATTCACAACCTACCAGATTTCGTGTATTTTAATCATTCGCAACACGTAACGGTACAAGGAGTTAAGTGTCAAAAATGTCACGGTCCTGTCGAGGAAATGGAAGAGATGTATCAACATTCACAATTAACAATGGGTTGGTGTATTGATTGTCATAGAGAAACAAAAGTAGATTTAAAAGGAAACGAATATTACGCTAAAATTCACGAAGAGTTAGCACAGAAATACGGTGTAGAAAAGGTTACTGCTGCACAGCTAGGGGGAATTGAGTGTGGTAAATGTCACTATTAGATTAAAAGATTTAAAAATTAAAAGATTTAAAAACTGATGAAATATTCACTTTTTAAATCATAAAATAAAAGAAGATAGTTTGGTTTTAGTGAAAACTAACAACTAATAACTAACAACTAATAACTAAATATAGATGGCTTCAAACAAAAAATACTGGAAAAGTGTTGCGGAACTAGAAAACAGTTCTATTGTTGAAACGTTAAGTAAAAATGAATTTGTTGAGTCAATCTCAACAGAAGCATTTTTAGGTGATAAAGAAACGTTAGAGAATTCTTCAACGACGCGTAGAGATTTCTTAAAATATGTTGGTTTCACTACAGCTGCAGCTTCTTTAGCTGCATGTGAAGGACCGGTTGTAAAGTCGATTCCTTATGTTGTACAACCAAATGACGTAATTGCTGGGGTTGCAGATTGGTATGCAACTTCTATGGCAGATGGATATGATTTTGCAAATGTGTTGGTTAAAACACGTGAAGGTCGTCCAATTCAAATAATGCCTAACAAAGAAGCAAACGGAACAACAAGCGCAAGAGTACAAGCTGCTATTTTATCTCTATATGATGAAAAGTTACGTTTAAAAGAACCTACTAAAGGAGGGGAAGCAATTTCTTGGGCAGCTGCTGACAAAGAAATTCTTGCAAAATTAAACGAATTAAAAAACGCAAATAAACCCGTTGTTTTATTAACAGGAACATTAGCAAGTCCTTCAACAGCCAATGTTATTGCAGAATTTATTGCTGCAAATTCAAATGTAAAACACGTTGTATACGATGCAGTTTCAGAATCCGGAGCAGCAGATGCTTTTATGGCAATGTATGGTAAACGTGCGCTTCCAAACTATCATTTAGACAAAGCAAAAACAATTGTTTCTTTTGGAGCAGATTTCCTTGGAGATTTTCATGGAGGATTAGAAAAACAATATGTTGCAGGTAGAAAACCAGAAACTGGACACATGTCTTACCATGTACAGTTTGAAAGCAACATGTCTTTAACAGGTGCAAATTCTGATAAAAGAGTTGTTTTAAGACCTTCTGACCAAGTATTTGCTTTATTAAATTTATATAATGCAATTACTGGAGCGAACGTTCCTTCGAAAGCAACTCCTGTTGATGCAACAGTAAAGAAGCTGGCAATTGAATTAAAGAAATCAGGTTCTAAAGGGGTTGTATTAACTGGATTAAATGATAAAAATGCACAATTAATTTCTTTGGAAATTAACAAGGCATTGAATAGCGAAATAATTGATGTCAACAACACCTTAAATATCCGTCAAGGAAATGATGGGGAAGTTGCACAATTCGTTTCGGAGATGAAAGCAGGAAATATTGCAGGAATCATTTCTTATAATGTAGACCCACTTTATTCATTATCAAATGCATCCGATTTTGCTGAAGGATTAAAAAAGGTAGAAATCTCAGTAGCATTGTCAACAGAAAATAACGAGACGGTAGCTGCAAGTACTTTTGTATTACCTACTCCACATTTCTTAGAATCTTGGGGAGATACTCAATTTGATGAAGCAATTTATGGTTTAACGCAACCAACAATTCAGCCATTATTTGATACTCGTCAGATTCAAGACAGCTTATTAAAATGGTCTGGGAGTACTGTAAAGTATTATGATTATCTAAAAACGTACGCGACTACCAGTGTTTTAAAAGAGGGTTCTTGGAATACCGCTTTACACAATGGATTCTTTACGAAGAAAGTAGCAGCAAACACAACTTTAGGGAAAGTTGCTATTTCAGATGCAGTAGCAAAATTAGCAAGTTCCGCTAAAAAAACTTCAGGATTTGAATTAAACCTATATACAAAAACAGGATTAGGAGATGGTAAACAAGCAAATAACCCTTGGTTACAAGAGTTCCCTGATCCAATAACGAGAGCCTCTTGGGATAATTATTTAACGATGTCTATTGCAGATGCAGCAGCATTAGGTTTTTCTAACCCCGTAAAAGATAACGGTGCTATTGATGGTGATTATGCCAAAGTATCAGTCAACGGAAAAGAAGTTGTTGTTCCCGTAATGATTCAACCAGGTCAAGCAAAAGGGTCTGTTGGTTTAGCATTAGGTTTTGGGAGAACTTTTGGATTAAAAGAAGAAATGCAGGTAGGTGTAAATGCCTATCCATTATATACAAACGCAAACAATATCCAATACGGAGTTGCTATAGAAAAAGTATCAGGAACACATCAATTTGCTTGTACACAAGTACAAAAAACAATTGCGGGTCGTCATGATATTTTAAAAGTGGCTACTTTAAAGGAATATAATAGTAGTGCAGATCCAAAACATTCTTGGAACAAACCTGCTTATGTATCTTATGATCATAAAGAAGTAGAAGCAAAAACCATCGATTTATGGGATGAGCACAACAGAGAAATTGGGCATCATTTTAATTTATCGATAGACTTAACATCTTGTACAGGATGTGGTGCGTGTGTTGTTGCCTGTCATGCAGAAAACAACGTACCCGTTGTAGGTAAAAAAGAAGTGAGAGTTGGTAGAGATATGCACTGGTTGCGTATTGATAGATATTATTCTTCTGAAGTGGAAACACGAGAAGAGGCCAAAGAAATGGGCTTAAGTGGAGGAGACTTATACAAAGCATTAGAAACAGAGGCAGAAAATCCTGAGGTTACTTTTCAACCAATGATGTGTCAGCACTGTAACCATGCGCCTTGTGAAACAGTTTGTCCTGTGGCAGCAACAACTCATGGTCGTCAAGGTCAAAACCAGATGACATACAACAGATGTGTAGGAACAAGATATTGTGCAAACAACTGTCCGTATAGAGTACGTCGTTTTAACTGGTTTAGTTATGCAGATAATAACGAGTTTGACTTTAACATGAACAATGAATACGGTAAGATGGTTTTAAACCCAGATGTTGTTGTTCGTTCAAGAGGAGTTATGGAAAAATGTTCTATGTGTATTCAAATGACACAAGCAACAATTTTGAAAGCTAAAAAAGAAGGACGCGCTGTAAATACAGACGAGTTTGAAACAGCTTGTTCATCGGCATGTACAACAGGAGCTATGGTTTTTGGAGATGTAAACAACGAAAAAGACGAAGTAGCTGCTTTGGCAGAAGATAAAAGAGCGTATCACGTATTAGATTACTTACAAACGAAACCGAATGTAGTATATCAAGTGAAAGTTACAAATACAAACGAAGCGTAAATAAGTTGAAAAGGTGTAAAGTAGCAAGTTATTTAAACGACTTCTAACTTTATAAATTTTAAACAATAATAAATTAAGTAATAAAAATATGTCTCATTACGAAGCACCCATAAGGGAACCTTTAGTATTAGGTGATAAAAGTTATCACGATATTACCGAAGACATTGCAAAACCGATAGAAGGAGCTGCAAATAAGAATTGGTACATCGCATTTTATATTTCTTTAGCAGCAATGCTTTGGGGATTTGGATGTATTTTTTACACCGTAGGAACCGGTATTGGAGTATGGGGATTAAACAAGAACATTGGATGGGCTTGGGATATTACCAACTTTGTATGGTGGGTTGGTATTGGTCACGCGGGAACACTTATTTCTGCCGTACTTTTATTATTCCGTCAAAAATGGAGAATGGCAATTAACCGTTCTGCGGAAGCAATGACCATTTTTGCTGTTTTTCAAGCAGGGTTGTTTCCAATTATTCACATGGGACGTCCATGGAATGCATTTTGGGTATTACCCCTTCCAAATCAATTTGGTTCTTTGTGGGTCAATTTTAACTCTCCATTATTATGGGATGTATTTGCAATCTCAACCTATTTATCAGTATCATTAGTTTTCTGGTGGACTGGTTTATTACCAGATTTTGCAATGATTCGAGACAGAGCAGTGAAGCCTTTTCAAAAGAAAATATATGCATTATTATCTTTCGGTTGGTCTGGTAGAGCAAAAGATTGGCAACGTTTTGAAGAAGTATCCTTAGTTTTGGCAGGTTTGGCAACACCGCTTGTACTTTCTGTACATACAATTGTATCGATGGATTTTGCAACATCAATCAATCCCGGTTGGCACTCAACAATTTTTCCTCCTTATTTCGTAGCAGGAGCAATCTTTTCAGGATTTGCAATGGTACAAACATTATTAGGAATCATGAGAAAAGTTACGAATCTTGAAGACTATATTACACGTATGCACATTGAGTATATGAACATTGTAATTATCTTAACAGGTGGAATCGTAGCAGTTGCCTATGCAACAGAATTCTTTATTGCATGGTACACAGGTTCTCCTTATGAGAACTATACCTATTTATCCGTGGGGGCAGCAACAGGCCCTTATGCGTGGGCATTTTGGTCATTGATTATCTTCAATATCATTACACCACAATTATTATGGATTAAGAAATTTAGAAGAAGTTTTATTATTACTTTTATTATCTCTATTGCCATCAATATTGGAATGTGGTTTGAGCGTTTTGATATTATTGCAATTGTATTAAGTAAAGGTCATTTACCTTCTACTTGGTGGCGCTTTGAACCTACCTTTGTAGATGTAGGTATTTTCATAGGTACTATAGGATTTTTCTTTGTGTTATTCTTACTATACGCAAGAACATTTCCAGTGATTGCTCAAGCGGAAGTAAAAACTATTTTAAAATCTTCTGGTGAGTTTTATAAGAAGAGAAGAGAACAAGGGATTCCTACAAAACCAGCTATTAATGTAGCAAAATCAGTAGGTAAACCAGATAAATCAGATAAAGAATAATTATGGAATCATCAAAAGTTATTCACGCGTTTTATAACGATGACGAAGTGCTAATGGACGCAGTGAAATCTGTGAAAGCAGCACATCATCACATTGAAGAAGTATTTTGTCCTTTTCCAGTACATGGATTAGACAAAGCAATGGGATTGGCACCAACAAAACTGGCAATTACTGCATTTTTCTACGGAATTACAGGATTAGCATTTGCTATTTGGATGACAAATTATATGATGATTCAAGATTGGCCACAAGACATTGGAGGAAAGCCTAATTTTTCTTGGTTTTCAAACATGCCAGCATTTGTGCCAATTATGTTTGAATTGAC
>CATITK010000097.1 GCA_949545755.1 Polaribacter sejongensis
ATGACAAAAAATAGCACTTTGAAAGCTAGAAAAAAACAGTATCAAAATTTTTAACTAAATTAGCAGAAACTTCTCTTAAATTTTGAGCGAAAAAGTTCATTTTTATTTGACTACATACATAAATTCTGGTAAGTTTTCTGGAACTATATAAACAATTTTCACATCTTCATTTAATTTTAGATGCTGTAACTCTTTTTCGCAGTTTTTCATTACCTCTTTAAGAGATAATAATTCTGTAGCCAATTCTAATTTACCTGCTTCCAAACAAGACAAATCTATAATATTGGTGACAATATTTTTCAAATTTACTCCTGCTGAAATTAAGTTTTTTACGTGATCTGAAAGATTATCATTTAGTTTTTCTGATGAAACAATCGTTGAATATCCTAAGATACAATTTAAAGAGTTTTTAATTTCATGACTTATCATTGCAAAAAAACATGACTTCTCTTCATTTGCTTTGTCAGCAATTTTTCGCAATCTTTCTAATTCCAAATTTTGTGCCACAATTTCTTTTTTTATATAGAAAATATCGTTTCTTTTTTGATGAAGCTGAGCTATGTATTTATATACATTTGTTCTATTATGCAATAAAACATCTTCAATTTTTGCTGGTATCAATGGATGTTATTTTAGAGTTTGAATACTTCATTTTAAAAAAAACAGCTACCATACTTTTATTTTCAACTTGAAATAGGGGTGACATTTTAGGTAATATTTTATAATCTATTTGTAGTGCTTTTTTTGTTAGACGTATTTAAATTCAATTCTTACATATTTTTTTTTAAAAAACATGTAAACTAATTAAGAATTGGGAGGATAAAAAATAGTTTAACCCCGTTAAAAAAGTAATGAATAGTAATGGGGCCATAAAAATATTTTAATAAAAAAAATGAAGATTATAGTAGAAAACGTTTAAACAAGTAGCAAGCGTCAAATAGTAGATACCTCTTAGAAAGTCCAATTTTCGGAATCCATTACAGCTTTTTTTAAAAAAAAACTGGGCTATTTAAAAAAAAGACTTTGTATCTGAAGTTAAGGGGCTACCAAGAAATAAAAAAAGTATATAATAATCTAAACGGTAATTTTCAACCCATCGTACCCTAAAAAAACATTGTCGGGGAGGTTTTTAGAAACTTCTTTATGAAATCCTAACTTATGGCTTATATGAGTAAGATAAGCTTTTTTTGGCTTCACTTTTGCAACAAAATCCAAAGCTTCTTGTAAGTTAAAATGTGTAGGATGTTCATCGATTCTTAATGCGTTTACAATCAATACCTCTAAATTTTGTAGTTTAAGTTTCTCTATATCAGAAATTGATTTTACATCTGTTAAATAAGCTACATCTCCAAACCTGTATGCTGTTATTGGCATGTTCCCATGAAAAACCTCTATAGGAGTCACCTTTAAATCTGCAACATAAAAACTAGTCTTATCTACAATATTTGGCAATACACTGGGAGCTCCCGGATATTTATTTTCCTTACTGAAAATGTATTCAAATCTTTTCTCTAAACTTTTTAAAGTTCTCTGATTTAAATAAATAGGCATCTCTCCTATCTGATAACAAAAAGGGCGTAAATCATCAAAACCACCAATGTGATCGGCGTGTTCATGTGTAAAAAAAACACCATTTAAAGAGTGTACATTCTCTCTTAACATTTGCTGCCTAAAATCTAAACTACAATCTACGGTGTATGAAACAGCATCCCAAGAAATTAAAATTGATGAACGCAAACGCTTGTCTCTAATATCTCTCGACAAGCAAACAGGATGATTACTTGCTATCATAGGAACTCCCTGTGAAGTACCTGTTCCTAAAAAGGTAATATGAAGCTGTTTCTTATTAAAATTCATCAGAACAAAAATAGTATAAAAATTGACTAATAGCAGTCTATTTTAGTACATTTGTTTCAACGTTAAAACAGTATTGTATGGCAATTTCTTTAAAAGGAGATCAAGAAATTAGTAGTGTCCCAACTACTAAAAGTAAAGCACTAAGAATAAATTTAAACAAAGATATTTACGGAACTTTTGCTGAAATTGGTGCTGGACAAGAGACTGCTCGTAATTTTTTTAGATCAGGTGCTGCTTCAGGAACCATCGCAAAAGCAATGAGTGCTTATGATAAAGATTTTTCTGATGCAATTTATGGCTTTGAAGAAGATGGGCGTTATGTAACCCAGTCGCGTTTAGAAAAAATGGTCGTCCATGAAATTAATTTAATGGAAGACCGATTGAGCAGACACAAACATCCTGACAAATTATTCTTTAGTTATGCAAATACAGTTACTACAATCGATTTTGCTAAAAATTTCAAGGGCCACGGTTGGGTTGGTATCCGTTTTCAATTAGATCCTTTAGAAGGTTATAATGAAATTGTTTTACACTTACGTTTTAAAGAAACAGATGCTCGCTTACAGCAAGAAACCCTGGGAATATTGGGTGTGAATTTAATTTATGGTGCTTTTTATTTAAATGATAATCCTAAAGATTTAGTAAAATCTTTTTATGATAATTTAAACAGTGATCAATTAGAAATTGACATGGTAAATTTCTCTGGACCTCGCTTTATGTATGTAGACAATCGCTTAATGAGTCTGCAATTGGTTAAAAATGGAATGACAAATGCAGTGATGTTTGGTCCAGACGGAAACAATCTGCTGCCTGCTCAAGTATTATACAAAAAAAACATATTGGCTTTACGTGGGAGTTTCAGACCCGTCACAAAGGTAAATATGGACATGTATGAGAAATCCAAACATCTCTTTTTAGGAGAAAAAAAAGTAGAAGAAAGTAAAACTCAAATCATCTTTGAAATTACCTTAAGCAACCTTACTTCAGAGGGAAAAATTAATGAACGTGATTTTTTAGACAGAGCAGAATTACTGTGTTCTCTTGGACAAAATGTGATGATTACAAGTTTCCAACATTACTTTAAGTTGGTTGAGTATTTTAGTGAATTTACCAAAGAGAGAATGGCATTAGCCATGGGTGCTCAAAACTTAATACAGATCTTTGATGAGAAATATTATCGAAATTTAAGCGGAGGGGTTTTAGAAGCCTTTGGTAAATTATTCCACAAAGATTTAAAAATATACATGTACCCTTCCCATAATCATGTTGCAGATACCTACATTACAAGTGACAACCTAGAAGTAGGTTCGAGGATGAAAGAGTTATATAAATTCTTTAAAAAAACGGGCAAACTTGTAGATATAGAAGTCGAAGAGAAAGAAATTCTAGATATTTTTTCTAGAACTGTTTTAAAGATGATCCTTAAAGGTGAAAATGGCTGGGAAGAAATGTTACCAGAAGGAATTGCAGAAAAAATTAAGCAAGAAAAACTTTTTGGTTACTCTAGATCTAGAGTAAAAAAATAAATTTTAAACCTTTTTATACTTTTAGTGTCCAAAGACTACTAAACAAAATCGTTGATAGAAGAAACTCTTTTAATAGCACAGTTAAAAAGTATTCAGACTAAAGAAAAAGCGTTTAGACAGTTGATTTTTCTTTATAAAGAACGTTTGTATTGGCATATCCGTAAAATTGTAATTTCTCATGACGATGCGGATGATGTTTTGCAAAACACTTTTATTAAGATTTTTAAAAACATTGATAAATTTAACCAGGAAAGCAAGCTATTTACTTGGATGTATCGAATTGCAACCAACGAATCCATCACTTTCATCAATAAAAAAGCAAAACAACGAAATATAAACATTACTGATTATCAACAAGAATTGGTTTCAAGTTTAGCCAGTGATGATTTTTTTACAGGCGACGAAATTCAACTTATTTTACAAAAAGCCATTGCTATTCTACCCCGAAAACAACAACTGGTTTTTAATATGAAGTATTTTGATGAATTAAAATATAATGAAATGTCAGAAATATTAGGAACCACTGTAGGAGCATTAAAAGCCTCCTATTTTCATGCAGTTAAAAAAATTGAATCTTATATAAAAAAGTATACTGATTAAACCTTAAAAAAACAATAGGTCTAAAAAAAATCATGGAAAACAATCTAAAAAATAGCGAAGCGCATTTGAAGTCATTATTTGAAAAAGAAAATGGTTTTTCTGTACCTAAAAACTATTTTAAAGATACTAAAGCCCAACTCATGGGTTTTTTATTAGAAGATAAAATCGTTAAAAAGAAAACTTTCTCTACTCCTGAATTATATTTTGATAATTTAGAAGACACGATTATTGCTAAAGTGACTTTAAAAGAAAAAAAATTAACTATTTTTTCTTTTAAACAGAAAAAATATAAATTAGCAGCTATTGGAATAGCTGCATCTATTATGCTGTCTTTTGGTATTGGTTATTTTAGTAATTTTACTTCAGAAGAGAATTTTGAGAACTTGACTCAAAATGACATTGAAAGTTGGATTTTAAATTCTTCATCTGACATAACACCACAAGAGGTTGCATCCTATATTCCTTTTGAAAACAAAAATACGACCGACTTTATTTTTGCGAATATCAATGATCAAGAGATTGAAAATTATATCATTTACAATGAGAATTACATGTTATTAAACGAAATTAATTAGTATGAAAAAGCAACTATTCACAACACTAATTTTAGTGTTTTTATGCACGAATTTTTTAGCACAAAAAAACAAGAAAAGTAAAGAAAAAATAAAGGCCTTCAAAGTTTCTTATTTAACGCAAGAGCTAAATTTAACTTCTGAAATTGCCGAAAAATTTTGGCCAGTCTATAATAAACATCAAGAAAACCTAGACACATTAAGAAGCAAAGGAATAGTTAAAATAAGAAAAAGAATAAGGAGTGCTGGTGGCTTTGATGCATTTACTGAAGAAGCATCAAAATCTTTCGTAATTTCAAAAATTATTTTAGATAAAAAAATTTTAATAGAAAAAGAAAAATTTTTAACTAATGTATCAAAAATCTTAACTTACAAGAAGATTTTAAAACTACAAATATCAGAAAGAGAATTTACAAGAAAACTGATGCAAAGATATCGTGATAACAGACCTCGTAAATAACAAATGAAGCTGACTCTTCCTTTTTAGTTACTTAATTAATGTGATATAAGAATTTAATTCTGGCTTATTAGAGGTGAATTTCTTCAACCAAATAGTTAGCTCGTCTATTTCATAAGGCAACAACCTACTTAACGCCTTTTCAACTTCTTTACAAAATAAATCTGAATTAAAACTCACTTTCTCTAGTATCGTTTTTGTGTACTCAAAGATCACTCTAGCCATTATTAATTGTTAAATTTGACAATAAGAACGTTTACAAAATGGTGTTTAGTATGTTCTTTTTCCAAATTTAATAAAAAGACCATCATTTTAAAAAAATGATGGTCTTAAATTTTACTTAAAAATTTGTTAAGATTATAGTGAATTAATTTTTTCGACTAAACCTTTTGCTTTTACTTCTAACTCTTGATTGATTGCTCTAAAATGCGCTTTCTTATCTTCAACCTTTTTGTCGTTTACTTTAGAAACTAGATTGTCAAACGTTTCGATAGCTTCATCAATAATTGCATCGCCTTTTACTGGTGCATTTTTCAAAATTGAAACATCTAATGCATATTCGATAACATCACCTAAAACGTAATTAATATCTTTTTTTAAGTTTTTTATACTTGCCATATTCTTATTTATTTAAAAGCGCAAATTTAGGTTATTTATTTATAACAGCGACACAACTTCTTTTATATTTAGTAAGGTTTGGTAATTTAATTTGGAAGAAACGTCTTCTGACACCTGTTCATGCTCCCAGGTAGTATGGAATGGAACATGAATTGCAGAGGCACCTATGCCTATTAATGGTAAAACATCGGATTTTAAAGAGTTGCCTATCATTAAAAGTTCTGAAGGATGAATATCTAAATGTTTCACTAGCTTCTGATAATCTTTTTCTTTCTTATCACTCATCACTTCAATATGATGAAAATACGTTAGCAAATTAGATTTTTCTAATTTTCGTTCTTGGTCTAATAAATCTCCTTTGGTAGCAACAATCAGTTTATATTTTCCTTGTAAAGACCGTAAAACCTCTTCAACTCCAGTCAACAATTCTATCGGTTTGGCTAACATTTCTTTACCAATATTTAAAATAGCTTCAATTGTTTTTTGATTCACTTGATTGTTCGATATTTCTAAAGCACATTCTATCATTGACAACACAAAACCTTTTACTCCATAACCATAATATTTTAGGTTCTTTATTTCTATGCTGAAAAGCGCTTGATCAATTTTATTTTGGGTTTCATACTTTGTCAATAATTTCGCAAATTGATGTTCTGCTTCTCTAAAATAAGTTTCATTTACCCACAAAGTATCATCTGCATCAAAAGCAATCACTTTTATGTTTTCACTTATTTTATTCATTAATTAGGAATTTAAAAATTGAATTGCTTTTGCTAAATCCTCTGGAGTATCTATACCAACAGCTTCAACGTCCGTTTCTACCATTTTAATTTTCTTACCAATTTCTTGATACCGAATTGCTTCAATCTTTTCTGCGGCCTCTAAAGGAGTCATTGGGGTATTATAAAAATCGATCAAGGCTTGTTTTCTAAACGCATAAACACCTTTGTGTTTGTAATATTTTACTGCGACATCTTTGTCTCTATAATAAGGAATTACACTTCTAGAAAAATAAATCGCCAAGTTATTAATATCTGTAATTACCTTTACATTATTAGGGTTTTCTATATCTTCTTTGTGGGTAATTTGCACTTTTAGAGAAGCCAAATCGATCTCTTTTTTGGTGTCTTTTTTAAAAACAGCAATCAATTTTGAAAGAGAAACTGCATCTATAAAGGGTTCGTCACCTTGTACATTAATTACAATATCTGCTTCAATATTCTCTACTGCTTCTGCAATTCGATCTGAACCACATTCATGTGCTTTTTTACTCATTATTGCCTTTCCACCTGCATTTTCTATGGTTTTAAAAATAACCTCAGAATCTGTTACGATAAAAACATCCTCAAATAAATTGGTATGTAATGCTGCTTCGTAGGTTCTTAAAATAACTGGTTTACCACCCAAGTCTTTCATTAACTTCCCAGGAAAACGAGCGGCACTATAACGTGCAGGAATCATGGCAATTATTTTCATGTGTTTATATTTATTGTTTTTTTAAGGACACATGCTGTTCGCTATTAATCATTCCTTTGGGTGATAATGCTTTTAACATGCTCGTTTCATAAGTTGTATTTAATTGATACTTCTAAAATTATTATTCGCCAGAATACGTAACAAAATTACGCGGCGTTTCATATAGTTTTATTGACAGGTCTAAATCTTGTCTTATTTTCTCTCGTAGTTTATTATAAATAGTAACTGAAATATTCTCTGCAGTGGGATTCAAATTTTTAAAAGCAGCGACTTCTATGTTTAAATTTTTATGATCAAAAACTTCTTCTATTTCAACTTTTATCAACCTTCTTAAAATAGCCAAATCCATTACAAAACCGGTTTCTTGATCAATATTTCCAGTAACAGAAACTATTAATTCGTAATTATGACCATGATAATTAGGATTGCTACATTTCCCAAAAACTTCAAAGTTTTTTTTATCAGACCATTCTTTTTTATATAATCTGTGCGCTGCATTAAAATGTGCTTTTCTGTGAACTGTTACTTTAGGCATAAATAAGGTTGTTGAAAAATGAAATCATTGAAAGGATATAAAAATTAAGGTTTAAAATTGATAATTCTATCATAGGATTCTTTAAAAATAATTTTAAACCATGCGGTATATATTTGTGGATGTTGTTCAATATCTTTCTTCACATCCATCAAAGTCATCCATTTATAAGACGTGACTTCTTCTTTGTTCACATCGGGTGCTGCTTCATAATAACCAATCATAACATGGTCTAATTCGTGCTCTGTTAAACCATTATCAAAAGGGGCTTTGTAAATAAACGAAAAAACTTCGGCTATTTCAGTAACAAAACCCATTTCTTCTTGCAATCTTCTTTTACCTGCTTCTATATTACTTTCTCCATCTCTTTGATGGGAACAACATGTATTTGTCCATAATAAAGGCGAATGATATTTACTTGCAGCTCTTTGTTGCAACATTAATTCTCCTTTTTTATTAAAAATAAAGACAGAAAAAGCTCTATGTAAAAGGGCTTTTTCATGAGCTTCCATTTTTTCCATCAATCCTATTGGATTGTCTTTTTCATCAACTAAAACAACATGTTCTTCCATATTTACAAAAATAGTAAAATAAGCAATCAATAAATAATAAATAAATTACAAAAATGAGAAGACACCATTATTGTTTCTTGAGATGCTTTATATTTGTATTTATTGAGCTTAATGTCTTTCATGAAAACGTATAATATTTGCTTCCTATTTGTCCTGTTAAGTGTTTTTTACCAATGTAAGGACGCTAAAAAAAGTAGTCCTATAAAAACCACTCTTTACAAGAAAAAAAAGATAAATGCTGAAAAAAAACCGAAAGAGGAAAAGAAAATTGAAAAGGCTTGGGATAGCTTAAATAGTAAGAATACTGAAGTTTTTTTAACAGAATTTGGAAAACAAAACACCGCAACTAAAATACTTATCAAAACCGATTTTGGCAATATAAAAATTCGTTTGTATGAAGACGTTCCGATCCATAGAGCCAATTTTGTTTTCTTAACTAAAATCAACTATTTTAACACTACTGTTTTTTATAGAGTCGCAAAAAACTTTGTGATTCAGGGTGGTAATTCTGATGAAATGTACACTCAAAAAGAACGAAGAAAGTATGGTAATTATCTATTAAAACCTGAATTTAGAAAAAAACGTAACCATAAATATGGAGCCTTAGCAGCAGCAAGGCAGTGGGAAAAAAACCCAAATAAATTATCAAGTCCTTTTGAGTTTTACATAGTACATCAAAAGAATGGCGCCCATCATTTAGATAATGAACATACTGTTTTTGGGGAAGTGATTTCTGGTTTTGACACGATGGATAAAATTTCTAAGGTTAAAGTAGGAGATGATGAATGGCCTATTAACGATGTAAAAATGACAGTCGAAATTTTAAACTAATTCTTATCTTTCGCTATCATCCATTTCTCAAAAGAGAGAAAATTTAGCTTGTTTTTGTTATTCCTGTTATCTAACAGTTTCTTGACAAAAAAAATATATAATTCTGTGTATCTATTTTTTACTTTTATAATTGCTATCTACTTAAATTCGCCATAAAATTATAGAATAAAACCTATCTTTGCACCTCAAAATTTGTAGATGAATTTTTTAGAAGAAATAGCACGTAGAAGAACTTTTGGAATTATATCGCATCCAGATGCTGGTAAAACA
>CATITK010000098.1 GCA_949545755.1 Polaribacter sejongensis
TACGATCAAATTTTCTTTTGTAACGCTTTAAAGCTCTATCTATATTCTCTCCTTCTTTAATTGGTATAATTAACATAAGTAGGCACCTCCTTTCATAGTCTCTTTATATTTTGAATAGTATTTAAACTATTAGTTTATTTTTTGGATTGCAAAAGTAATTACAAATTTTGAAATATGAATTATGAATACTAAATTATTTTTGATTTCTAAATTTGCGTTAGGAATTGTAACGACATCTTTTATTTGTTAAAAAAAATAAAACGCAAAGCCCGACCTATAGGGAGCGCCCTATAAAAAAAGCTACATCACTGGCTTGTACTCTTTTTTGTCAATTACTATTTTTGCTATAATTTCTTTTAAAATCTCTGAAGTTCCACCACCAATTGTGCCTAGTCGGCTATCACGTAATAAACGTGCCATTGGATATTCTTCCATATAACCATAGCCTCCTAACATTTGTAAGGCGTCATAAATTACTTCATCTGCCATTTTTGTTGACAATAACTTAGACATCGTTGCTTCTTTTACAACGTACTGACCTTGATCTAATCGCTTTGTAATTGAATAATTATATTCTTTACACATATCAACTCTACTTGCCATTTCTACAATCTTGTGCCTCAATGCTTGAAATTTATCTAAAGATTTACCAAAAGCTTCACGTTCTTTCATGTAATTTATAGCATAATCTAAAGAGAATTCTGCTCTTGCATGGGCATTTACTCCCATAATTAAACGTTCTAACGCGAAGTGTTGCATTATATATGGAAATCCTTTTCCTTCATCGCCCAATAAATTTTGAGCAGGAATTTCTACATTATCAAAAGCAATTTCTCCTGTATCTGAAGCTTTCCAACCTAACTTATCTAAACTAGTTGCTGTGAGTCCTTTTGAATCTCTATCGACCACAAAAAGACTGATTCCTTTATGTTTGTCTGACGGATCTGTTTTTGCTGCAACAATTAAATAGTCTGAAAACACACCATTTGTAATAAATGTTTTTGATCCATTTAAGATATAGGTATCTCCTTTTTTAATTGCTGTAGAACGCATCCCTGCAACATCAGAACCTCCAAATGGCTCTGTAATACATAGGCAACCAAACATGTCTCCTGAAATACTTGGTGCTAAATATTTGTTTTTAATAAAAGTATCACCCTCTTCTATAAGGTGTGTCATTGCTAAATATTCGTGTGCCCAGATTGCTGCTGCAAATCCGCCTGAATTAATCTTTTGCAATTCTTCTAAAAAGACAACCGTATAGAATAAATCCAAATTTAAACCACCAAACTCCTCTGGAGTATTTAAACCGAAGTACCCCATTTCTCCAAATTTCTTCCAAATGAAACGTTCTATGCTTCCTTCTTTCTCCCATTTATTGATGTGAGGGACTACTTCTTTCTGCAAAAAATCTTTGAAACTAGCACGAAAAGCTTCGTGCTCTTCAGTAAAATACATACTGTTCATTATAATAGAAAATTTGTTTGTTTATTTAGCAAACAAATATAAGACTATTTGGTCATACAAGTCCAAAGGAAAATCTTTGATGTTTTTTAATTCTGAAATATTTTGCAACTCCGCGACCTCATCTCTATATTCTAAAATTTTTTTACTTAAATCATAATTCACATAAGGGGTATTCAATAATTCTTTAAACGTAGCGGTGTTTACGTTTGTTTTCTTGAGGATCGGTTTTTTTATAATTTTAAAAGTTGAGATTACTTTTTTTGCGACTTCTTTTTCTATACCCCAAATTTCATAAATTTGACTTTCAAAAGAAAATCCTTGTAATTTAGAACGATACTGAATAATACGTTCTGAAAATGCGGGCCCAATTCCACGGATCGTTTTAAAGTCTTCCGCAGTTGCTTTGTTGATGTCTATCGTTGAAATTGATTTTTTATATTCAAATTCAGATTGCTTGGTTCTTCGCGATGAAACTGCCGAGGTTTGCTTTCTCTTATTTACAACCCAATCTGGAAATTTAAAATAAGGAGAGATTTTATTTAACAAGCTATCTGAAACCTTAGTTACTTCTTGAAATTCTTTTTTAGAATTGATAAACTTGTTTGTATTTCTAAAAGCCAGCAACCTGTCTATTTCTTTTAAAGACATTCCTAATTGTTCTCCTTTATAATCTTTAATATAATTCGGATTAAAAGGAAATAGTTTCTGTTTTCTGTTTTTTAATGCAAGGGTCTTTAAGCTATCTATTTGCTCATGATAAGCTAAAACTTCTGGAGTATATAAACCATTTTTTTCATCCGATGAAAAATCACCAAAACTAATAATCAATTGTAGAATAATAATGAGTATTACTAAAAATAAAACCCCATTTCTTTGACTCTTATTGTACCAGAAATAGGATGTAAAGAAACTCATTTAAATGAAATTTATTTTTCTCTTTTATGACCAATGGCATTTAAATACCTTACCAGTTCAAGTTTTACTTTTGGAGCTAACAAAAACAAGCCTATAACATTAGGAAACACCATTGCAAATATCATAGCATCGGAAAATTCTATTACAGACCCTAGGCTAGAAGAAGCACCAATGACAACAAAAATTAAAAACAGTGCTTTGTATGAAATATCTGCGAATTTACTTTTTCCAAATAAATATTTCCATCCTTGTATTCCATAATAAGACCAAGAAAGCATGGTAGAAAAAGCAAATAAAATTACTGCTATTGTTAGCAAAATAGAAAAATTAGGAATTGCAGAATCAAAAGCCACGGAGGTTAAATCTACGCCTCCTAAATGTGCTCCAGTGCTGTTCATAATAACATTATTGCCTTCATCTAAATTTGCGTAATTGAACAAATTACTTTTTAAATTAGTTACTACAATTACTAAAGCAGTCATTGTACAAATAATTACCGTATCTACAAAAGGACCTATTGAAGCAACAATTCCTTCACTTGCTGGAAATTTCGTTTTAACTGCTGCATGTGCTATAGATGCTGACCCAACACCTGCCTCATTTGAAAAAGCAGCTCTTTGAAAACCAACAATCATCACCCCAATCAAACCTCCTACAATTGATGTTTGATCAAAAGCACCCTTCCAAATTTGTAACATCGCTTCAGGAATTATTGTAAAGTTCATCACAATTATTATGGCAGATGCACCCACAAACATAATTCCCATAAAGGGTACTATTTTTTCTGTTACTTGCCCTATTCTTTTAATTCCACCAATAATAACGATGCCCACTAGTATTGCCATTAAAACACCAAAGAAAAAACCTGAATCTAGTCCAAAAAGCTGTTTAAATTGTGCGGCAGCTTGGTTCGATTGAAACATGTTTCCACCACCAAAAGAACCTCCAATTACAAAAACAGCATATATACCCGCTAAAACTTTTCCAAATCCTGCTAAATTCTTTTCTTTTAATCCTTTTTTCAAGTAATACATTGGGCCACCATATATTTTTCCATCTGCACCAACTTCCCTGTATTTTACTCCTAAAGTGGCTTCCACTAATTTTGTAGACATTCCTAAAAAACCAGCTACAATCATCCATATCGTAGCTCCTGGACCTCCAATTGCAATTGCAACAGCAACCCCAGCAATATTTCCCAAACCTACAGTTGCAGAGAGTGCGGCTGTTAACGCCTGAAAATGGGTGACTTCTCCTACAACTCCTTCTGCTTGAACACTTTCAAAAACATCTCCTCCTGGAGTCGCGTCTCCAGCAGCTTCATCAACTGAGTGATGATCAATTTCATCATATTTCCCCTTAGTAGCTCGAATAGCAACACCTAACAAAGTAATATTGGCAAACTTAAAATATACTGTAAAGAATAAAGCGCCAACTAATAAAACAATAATTACAATTGGAACCTCTATCCCAACAATTGAGATTGGATAAAAAACGACTGAACTTACAGCATTAGCAAATGGTTTGAATTTTGCTTCTATTTTTTGATCCATAGATAACTCTTGTGCAAATGACAACATTGGAACTGCTATTAAAAGGAGGGAAAGAAGTTTTTTGTACATAATTTATTTTTATTAATTTTTAAGTGTGCAATACGCAATATGATAAAAAATGACTCTTTCAACAACTTTTTTGTGTTAAAAATATTTTCTGGTAACATATCTATGAGTTTCACCAAAACTTATTTAAAAGATTTTGGCTGAAATTTTAAAACAATTCTCTTAGTTTAATAATTTGTGAGGGTCTTCCTAAAACAATTAAAAGTGATCCTCCAATTAATGCCGAGTTTGCTTCAGGATTTATGACATACTCTTTCTCTAAATTCACCAAACCAATAACAGTACAACCTGTTTTTTTTCTTAAATCTAAGTCTAAAAGAGTTTTTCCGATATATTTTTTTGGCAAATCGTTTACAGCAATTTCTTCTAAATTTGCTGTGGTTTCTCCTTCTACTGTCAATCGGTCTACAAACTCAATAACATCTGGAGTTACAACTAAAGACGCCATGTGATCTCCTCCTAATTTGTCTGGCATAATGACATTATTTGCGCCTGCTATTTTTAATTTACTATAAGAAGATTCGTTGGAAGCTCTACTGATTACCTTGCATTTTTTATTTAATTGGCTCACTGTTAAGACAACAAATAAATTATCAGCATCAGAGGGCAACGCCGTAATTAAGTTGGCCGCTTTATCTATACCTGCTCTCATTAAAGTCTCATCTAAAGTTGCATCTCCATTAATATTTAAAATTCCTTTAGAATCTAAAAATTCAGATACTTCTTTGTTTCTTTCTACAACAACAAAACTTTTATTGTAATTTTTCAATTTTAAAATTGCTTGTTTTCCGTTTCTACCATAACCACAAACAATGGTATGCCCTTTTAAATTTGCTATTTGTTTCTCCACTTTTCTATGCTTAAAATGTTCAAATAATCTACCGCTAGCTAAATACTCAGAAAAGGCTGAAACGGCGTATCCAAAAATAGTTATACTTGTTAAAATTAAAAATATTGTAAAAATTTTTTCTTCAGATGTAAATGGTTTCAACTCACCAAAGCCAACAGTAGTAACTGTTATTACAGTCATATACAAAGCATCAACAAATGAATAATGCGAAAGCAACATGTAGCCAATTGTACCTATTGCTAAAATAGTAACAACTAAAAATAATGTTTTATTAATTTTAGATTCTAATACATTTATCTTCATATTCTATAAGTCAAATACAGAACTTCTTTTAGTGTACAACATGTCTTTTAACTTTAATAAAAAAGCCAAGGTTAAATAAAAACCAAAAGACAAACCCACTGTAAAAAAAGTGACATAAATAAAAAAAAGACGCACATTGAGTGCCCTCATACCCAATCTGTCGGCTAGTCTTGATGAAACATGAAAACCGTTTCTTTCAAAAAAATGGCGAATAATATCAATCATTTTATATTCAAAATATTAAAATGCAAGATAGTATTTTATGATTTCATAGCAATGCGTTTTAACTTCCTGTTTTCAAAAGGTATTACATTTTGGTAGAAAGTTTAATACAAAAGCATTAAACAATCATTCTTAGATTAAAATAGGATTCTTTAACTTTGCGTTTTTCAGAAAAAAACCACTCAGTTGAAAGATCAAGAATACATAGAAGTATACGGAGCAAGAGTCCATAATTTAAAAAATATTGATGTAAAAATCCCTCGTGAAAAATTAGTTGTTATTACTGGTTTAAGCGGAAGTGGTAAGTCATCTCTAGCTTTTGACACTATTTATGCCGAAGGACAAAGACGTTATATAGAAACATTTTCTGCCTATGCACGTCAGTTTTTAGGGGGTTTAGAAAGACCCGATGTTGATAAAATTGATGGACTGTCACCAGTAATTTCTATTGAACAAAAAACGACCAACAAGAGCCCACGCTCTACAGTAGGTACCATTACAGAGATTTATGACTTTTTAAGATTGTTGTTTGCTAGAGCTGCAGATGCGTATTCTTTCAATACAAAAGAAAAAATGGTAAGTTATTCTGATGAGCAAATTAGACATCTTATTTTAAAAGATTTTGACAATAAGAAAATTGCGGTTTTAGCACCTTTAATAAAATCTAGAAAAGGGCATTATCGAGAGCTTTTTGAACAAATTTCTAAACAAGGTTTTTTACGTGTTCGAGTAGATGGTGAAATCAAAGAAATTGAAAAAGGAATGCGTTTAGACAGGTACAAAACACATGACATTGAAGTTGTTATTGACCGTCTACTAATTAATAAATCTGCTGAAAAACGTCTAGAGGAAACAATAAAGACTGCCTTGTATTCTGGCGATAACATCATGATGGTTATTGATATAGAGGATAACAATTCGCGTTATTTCAGTAGAGAATTAATGTGTCCAACATCTGGAATTGCCTATCCAAATCCAGAACCAAACACGTTTTCTTTTAACTCACCCAAAGGCGCTTGTGACAAATGTAATGGGTTAGGAATTACAAATGAAATCAACTTAAAAAAAGTAATTCCGGAGGAAACTGTTTCAATTCAAAATGGTGGAATTATTCCTTTAGGAGTCGAGAAAGGGAGTTGGATTTTCAAACAAATTCAAAACATAGCAGAACGCTATCAATTTAAGTTAACAGACCCAATTAAAGACATTCCAAAAGAAGCTTTGGATATTATTTTAAATGGTGGAAATGAATCTTTTGAAATTGAATCTAAAACAGTAGGTATAACCAGAAATTACAAAATTGATTTTGAAGGAATTATCGCATTCATAACCAACCAATACGCGCATGCAGAAAGCACTTCTATTAAACGCTGGGCAAAAGGTTTTATGGATGAAGTTTCTTGTTCAACTTGTGAAGGAAAACGGCTAAAAAAGGAAGCACTTCATTTTAAAATTATTGATAAAAATATCAGTGATTTAGCACAAATGGACATTGCAGAATTAGCCAATTGGTTTAAAAACATTGAAAAAGAGTTGTCTAAAAAACAACTCATAATTGCCTCAGAAATTTTAAAAGAGATTAGGACTAGAATTCAATTTTTACTGGATGTTGGGTTGGATTATTTAGCGCTGGATAGAACTTCGAAATCACTTTCTGGTGGTGAAGCTCAGAGAATCCGGTTGGCAACACAAATTGGTTCGCAACTAGTGGGTGTTTTATATATTTTAGACGAACCTAGTATTGGCTTACATCAACGTGACAATGAAAAACTAATAGATTCATTGGTGAAATTACGAGATATTGGAAACTCTGTTTTGGTCGTAGAACATGATAAAGAAATGATTGAACATGCAGATTTTGTGTTAGATATTGGTCCCGGTGCCGGAAGACATGGAGGAGAAATTGTCAGCAAAGGAACTTATGAAGATTTAAAAAAACAAGACACCTTAACTGCTGATTATTTAACAAATAGAAAACAAATTGAAGTTCCTAAAAAACGGAGAGAAGGAAATGGAAAATTCATTAAACTAAAAGGGGCAACTGGTAACAATTTAAAAAATGTTTCTGTGGCGTTTCCACTTGGAAAAATGATTTGTGTAACAGGGGTTTCTGGAAGCGGAAAATCAACTTTAATAAACGAAACTTTATATCCAATTTTAAACGCTCACATCTATAGAGGTGTTAAAAAACCAATGCCGTATAAAAAGATTGAAGGTTTAGAACATGTAGATAAAGTCATTGATATTGATCAATCTCCTATTGGAAGAACTCCTCGATCCAATCCAGCAACTTATACAGGGACTTTTGGAGAAGTTAGAAGCTTATTTGCCAAAACCCCAGAAGCGGCAATTCGTGGTTACAAACCTGGTAGGTTCTCTTTCAATGTAAAAGGAGGAAGATGTGAAACTTGCCAAGGCGGAGGCGTTAGAGTCATAGAAATGAATTTTTTACCGGACGTTCAGGTAATGTGTGAAACCTGTCAAGGAAAGCGTTTTAACAGAGAAACTCTAGAAATTCGATACAAAGGAAAATCCATCTCCGATGTGTTGAATATGACAATTGAAGATGCTACTATTTTCTTTGAAAACATCCCTAAAATCCATAGAAAATTAAAAACAATTAAAGATGTTGGACTGGGCTATATTACTTTAGGACAACAATCTACAACGCTCTCAGGCGGTGAAGCACAACGCATAAAGTTAGCTTCAGAATTATCTAAAAGAGATACTGGAAATACGTTTTATATTTTAGATGAACCTACAACAGGTCTTCATTTTGAAGATATTAGAGTGCTTATGGAGGTGCTAAATAAACTGGCAAACAAAGGAAACACGGTGTTAATTATTGAACACAATTTAGATGTTGTAAAATTAGCAGACTATGTTATTGATGTTGGAATGGAAGGTGGAAAAAATGGTGGAGAAATTTTGTGTACAGGAACTCCAGAACAAGTTGCAAAACATAAAACCAGTTATACTGCAAAGTTTTTGAAAAAAGAACTAGTTTAGTAGAAGTTTATTTTTTGAACAAAAAAAAATAAAAAAAAACTGATTATGATCAATAACGATAGAAAAATAAAAGAAAAACTACAATCGAAAACCTGGAACGAAATAAAGACCAATGACTCTTGGGCTATTTTTAAAATAATGGCTGAGTTTGTAGAAGGGTACGAAAAATTAAGTAAAATAGGCCCTTGTGTATCTATTTTTGGTTCTGCAAGGACAAATCCAGAACACCCTTATTACAAGTTAGCAGAAGAAGTTGCTTTTAAATTAGCTCAAAATGGTTACGGAGTAATTACGGGAGGTGGACCCGGAATTATGGAAGCTGGAAACAAAGGTGCAAATAGAGGTAAAGGAGCTTCTGTTGGCTTAAATATTGAATTGCCTTTTGAACAACATGACAATCCTTGGATAGACCAAGGGAAAAGTTTAGATTTTGATTATTTCTTTGTTAGAAAAGTAATGTTTGTAAAATATTCTCAGGGTTTTATTGTAATGCCAGGTGGTTTTGGAACTATGGATGAACTTTTTGAAGCGATTACCTTAATTCAAACGAAAAAAATTGGACGCTTTCCAATCATTTTAGTTGGTAAAAAATTCTGGGGTGGTTTATTAGATTGGATTAAAAACACACTTTTAGAAGAAGGTACTATTAGTAAAAAAGATTTAAATCTGTTTCGATTAGTAGACACCAGCGATGAAGCTATTGATCATTTAAATAAATTTTATTCTAAATACCAATTTAAACCTAATTTCTAAGCTACTTTTAAGAAAGGTTTTCTTTCTTTTTTATATATATTTGAGCGCCTCGCTTTTCAAGTCAAGCAACTATAAAAACCAATAATTTTAATTGAGAAATCGTTATTACATCCTATTAATATGCATTTTAACAACTCCTTTTGTGTTTTCACAAGAGAATGCAATCAACATAAAAGCGATTTTAGATACAGAAAAAGATGTCATAAAAATTCAACAAGAAATTATTTTTCAAAATACGTCAGATTCAATTTTAACAAATATATACCTTCATAACTGGGCAAACAGTTATAGAGATAGAAAAACTCCTTTGTCTAAAAGATTTATTGAAGACTTTAAAAAAGATTTATACTTTGCAAAAGAAAAAGATTTAGGTTCTACAACAATCAAAAGTCTTTCTGTGGATTTCGAAAATGTAAATTTTAAAGAAGTAAAAAATCATGCAGATATTATCGAAATACTTCTTAACAAACCTTTATTACCAGAAGCAAAGACTACGATTTCAATTACTTACCTCGTAAAAATACCAAGTGCTCGTTTCACAAAATATGGTAAAACTAAAATGGGCTATCATCTTCGAAATTGGTATATAACACCTGCAGTTTACGATAAAGGCTGGCAGTTAATGAGTAACTTAAATTTGGATGATTTATATGAAAAAGGAACTGATTTTAAAATTGAAATTGACATTCCTAAAGAATTTGTTGTAGAATCAAATTTGTATCAATATGAAACTCTGAACGAAAACAAGAACAGTTACTATTTAATTGGAAAAAATAAGACTGACATTATTTTAGGAATTAACAAGTCAAAGCAATTAAAAACCTTTAAAACAAAATCAATTACCGTTTATACAGATGTTTTTTCAGAAGAATTAGACCCTAATATGACGACCACTATTTTAAATAGAGAATTTTTATTTATAAAAAAGTACTTGGGGAAATATCCACATTTAGAAATTTATATTGACAAAGCTACACAACAAAAAAATCCGATTTATGGATTGAACCAATTGCCTAGTTTTTTACGCCCTTTTTCAGATACTTTTAAATGGGATATTACCATGTTTAAGGCTTTAACCAAAAGATATATAGAAAACACATTGCTCTTAAATAAAAGAACCGATTATTGGTTAATTGATGGCATACAGAACTATTTAATGATCGAATATATAGAAGCATTTTACCCAAAAATTAAACTTTTAGGCAATGTTTCTAATTATTGGTTTATAAGAACCTTTAATCTTTCCAAATTAAAATTTAATGACAAATATCCTTTTATCTATCAATTTTCCGCACGTAAGTTTTTAGACCAATCATTGAATACTTCGGCAGATTCTTTGTCAAATTTTAATAGAAAAATTGTTAGCAAATACAAAGCGGGCTTAGGTTTTAGATATTTAAAAGGATACTTAGGGGATACTATTTTAAATAGTTCCTTTAAAGAGTTTTATCAAAAAAATCAATTAAAAATTATTTCCAGCGAAAATTTTAAAAAAATAATTACAGCGAAAACCACAAAAAATTTAGATTGGTTTTTTAACGATTTCTTAAACACAAACAAAAAAATAGATCATACAATTGATGCTGTAATTCCTGAAAAAGACAGCTTAAAAGTGGTCTTAAGAAACAAAAGAAACATCACTACTCCATTGGCTTTGTATGCACTAAAGGATGGTGAAATAAAATTAAAAAAATGGGTAGAAACAGTTGACAGTATTAAAACCGTTAAAATTATAAATAACGACTTTGACAAATTAGTTTTAAATTATGAGAATTTATACCCAGAATACAACACTTTAGATAATTGGAAAAATGTAAAAAAGAAGTTATTTAACAAACCTATAAAATTTACTTTTTATACCGATATTGAAGCCCCTGAGTACCATCAACTTTTTTATGAACCTAACGTAGACTATAATTTTTACAACGGTTTGATCTTAGGTGCAAAACTGAATAACAAACCTATTTTAAAAAGAAATTTAGAGTTTAACATTGCTCCTGCTTACGCAATAAAGAGCAATTCAATAAACGGTAATTTTTCCATAAAATACAATCAATTTTTCGAAAAGACAAAAATCTATAAAATTACTTACGGCATTTCAGGAAACAGTTTACATTATGCCCCTGAATTATCGTATGAATCCTTAATTCCATACATTTCTATTAACTTTAAAAGAAAGTCATTACGAGAAACAAGTTCTAGATCTCTTAACGCAAAAATAGTTCACATAAATAAAGAAGTCGCTCCTCAAACCCAAAAAACAGATCAAGACAATTATAATGTATTTAGTGTAAGTTATAACTACAGCAAACCAGATATTATCAAAGAATTAAGATCTCGGTTTAACACTGAATTTGCAAAAGATTTCTCTAAAGTATCATTGGACTTACGATACAGAGCGTTGAGTTCTTCAGATACACAATTAGATTTTAGATTTTTTGCGGGTGCTTTTTTAAGCAATAAAACCAAAAGTGATTATTTTAGTTTTGGTTTAGACAGACCAAATGATTATTTATTTCAACTAAATTATCATGGTCGTTCAGAAGATTCTGGTATTTTTAGTCAGCAATATATTATTACAGAGGGAGGGTTTAAATCGGAATTACCCACCCGTTTTGCCAATCAGTTTATGTCCTCATTTAACACGAGTATTGGTCTCTGGCGTTGGGTTGAATTATATAATGATGTTGCTTTTCTAAAAAATAGAAATCAACCTGTTTATTTTGCTTATGAAAATGGAGTCCGTTTTAATTTTGTACATGAGATCTTCGAAATTTATTTTCCGCTCTATTCAAATAATGGTTGGGAAGTGCAACAAAATGCGTATCCAGAAAAAATACGATTCACATTTAGTGCAAGTTTAGGCGCTGTTTATAACTTTTTTAGACGTGGTTTTTTATGATTTAAAAGGAATCTTTACAACTCAAAGTTTCTTTTTTTTAAAAAAATAAATCAGCTTATTTTTACTAGAATTTCTCAATAAATAGTTGCACTTTCAAATATCGAGTAAAAAAAACTATCTTTGCACTACTCTAAAAATCTTACAATAATGCTGCAGGAAACACATATGGAGAATAAACAAAAACTTTCTTTTGAGGATTTTAAAACAGAAGTTTTAAATGATTATAAAATTGCTAAAATTAGTAGAGAGTGTAGTTTATTAGGCAGAAGAGAAGTGTTGACTGGGAAAGCAAAATTTGGCATTTTTGGTGATGGAAAAGAAGTGCCACAATTAGCAATGGCAAAAGCTTTTAAAATTGGAGACTTTAGGTCCGGTTACTATAGAGATCAAACTTTTATGATGGCTATTGGAGAATTAACTGCACAACAATTTTTTGCGGGATTATATGCGCATACAGATATCAAAGCAGAACCGATGACTGCAGGTAGACAAATGGGAGGTCATTTTTCGACCCATAGTCTACATGAAGACGGAAGCTGGAAAGACCTAACAAAACAATATAATTCTAGTGCCGATATTTCTCCTACAGCTGCCCAAATGCCACGCTTATTGGGCTTGGCTCAGGCATCTAAAATTTATAGAACAGAAAAAAGCGTTCAACATTTCTCTAATTTTTCTATAAATGGAAATGAAGTTGCTTGGGGTACGATTGGTAATGCGAGTACTAGTGAAGGTGTATTTTTTGAAACCATAAACGCCGCTGGAGTTTTGCAAGTACCCATGGTAATGAGTGTTTGGGATGATGAATATGGAATTTCTGTACACGCAAAACATCAAACCACAAAAGAAAGTATTTCTGAAATTTTAAAGGGTTTTCAGAGAGAAAACGCCAAAGATGGTTATGAGATTTTTGTAGTCAATGGGTGGGATTATGTTCAGTTAATAGACATTTATAACAAAGCTGGAAAAATTGCAAGGGAAGAGCATGTGCCGATCCTAATACATGTAAAAGAACTCACGCAACCTCAAGGCCATTCTACATCTGGCTCTCATGAAAGATACAAAACAAAAGAAAGATTAAACTGGGAAAAAGAGCACGATTGTATTGCAAAAATGCGAAACTGGATTTTAGACTTTGAATTAGAAACTGAAACTGGCGAAGTTTTACGATTTGTAAATGCTGAAGAAGAACTAATTATCTTAGAGAAAGAAATCAAAAAAGAAGTGTTAAGTGCCAAAAGAAATGCGTGGAATGCTTTCATTAATGAGTTAAAACTTGAAGTAACCCACGGATGTGAACTCTTAGGTAAAGTTGCAAATAAAAGCAAAAATGGTGCTTTTATTCTCAAATATAAAAAAGAATTAATGGCTATTGTCGAGCCAAGTAGAAAAGACCTAATATCTACAGCAAGAAAAACACTGCGCTACATTAAAGATGAAAGTTTTGCAGAAAAAATATTACTTCAAAATTTCATCAACGATTCTTTAAAAAAAGGCGCAAAAAAATTCTCATCAAAACTACATAGTGAATCCGATTTTAATGCTTTAAATGTTTTAGAAAAAAAACCCGTTTACGGCAAAAATAAGACGCTAGTAGATGCTAGAATTATTATGAGAGATAATTTTGATGCGCTTCTAAAAAAATATCCAGAAGTAATTATCTTTGGTGAAGATGCAGGTTTAATTGGCGATGTAAATCAAGGTTTAGAAGGACTTCAAGAAAAATATGGAGAAATAAGAGTTGCAGATACTGGTATTAGAGAAGCTACAATTATTGGCCAAGGTATTGGATTAGCATTACGTGGTCTACGACCAATTGCAGAAATACAGTATTTAGATTATTTGCTCTATGCCTTGCAAATAATGAGTGATGACTTAGCAACCCTTCAGTACCGAACTTTTGGGAAACAAAAAGCGCCATTAATTATAAGAACACGAGGGCATCGACTGGAAGGAATATGGCATGCAGGATCTCCAATGGGAGGCATCATAAACAACATTAGAGGGATTCATGTTTTAGTACCCAGAAATATGACCAAAGCAGCAGGATTTTATAACACCTTGTTAGAAGGCGATGAACCTGCCTTGGTTATTGAGTGTTTAAATGGCTACAGATTAAAGGAAGAATTACCCATAAATTTAGGGGAATATAAAACTCAAATTGGGGTGGTTGAAACCGTTAAAGAAGGCAAAGACATAACGGTTGTTTCTTATGGATCTACCTTAAGAATTGTCGAAGAAGCAGCCAAAGAGTTACAGCAAGTAGATATTCATATAGAAATTATAGATGCGCAGAGCCTACTTCCTTTTGATTTAAATCATGACTGTGTTGAAAGTGTCGCTAAAACGAATAAACTATTGATTGTCGACGAAGATGTTCCGGGTGGTGCTTCTGCATATATTTTACAAGAAATTATAGAAAAACAAAATGGCTACATGTACCTAGATAGCAAACCTGTTACATTAACTGCCAAAGCTCATAGAACTGCTTATGGAACAGATGGAGATTATTTTTCAAAACCTTCCGCTGAAGATATTTTCGAAAAAATTTACGAAATAATGCATGAAGAAAATCCGAGTAAGTTTAAAAGCTTGTATTAAATTAATTTTATAGGGTATCCAATACGAATTAATGATCTAGAAAATACAACTAGAAAATTTTGAGTTACCAAGTTCGAAAATCCAACTATCTTTTTAAAATTTTAATTCCTACTGCGCATTGTAAACAAAGTTTCTTGGTACAATAATTATTTTTAAGCTCCAATAAAGCTTGAGTATCATATCCATTTTTAGCTTTGATTCCTATGTCATCAAATTTAGAAATGATATTGTTTTTTTCTGATTTTATTTTTTGAAGAATAACTAAAAATTCATTTTCAATTACCTCTCCCCGATGCTTATTGTATAAAAATTTTAGAGGAATTATCGTATTTATCAATAGTAAATCTACAAACTGTTTTGTTAGTTTTTTGGGTGATGATTTCGAAGATTTATCAAATGTATAATGTGTTTTCCAAAATGGATGTACGCTTACTTCGGACATCTCATAGAAACCTTTCAAGGTTGCTGTTTTCATCATTTTGGAAAATAAATTTTGGTGCGCATGATACAAAGAAACCAATTGAGCAATTCGTATTGTTGGAAAATTAGATGGTCGCATTCTAAAAAAAGAAAACTGACCATTTGAAATGGGTTGCAAGTTGTATTTATGTTGTAGATAATGATACTCACTTTTTAATTTTTGGTGATACTCATCTTCAATAATTTCTTCTAAAAAACCAGCTTGTCCAAACAATAAAGCCGTAAATTGATTTTCATTTAAGGCAACTTTTCTCACAACAGAAAAATCAATAGATTTTGCCAAACTTAAAAAAGCATCGCCATTTACTTTTAACCCAAAATTCTTTGCCAATAATTGGAATAATACCGCTTCAAAATCATTTTTATTTGCAACCAAAAGTTCGTTCATCTCATCCGATTTTCTTTCTAATCGTTCAAAAAATAAACGTTCTTTCCAATTTTCAAAAGTAAAACCATCAACAGTCATAATTTCCTTTTCACAAGCGATCCATCGTTGTTTCGAAGCAAACAAATTTTGATAATTTTTTACAGCAGTATTAGAAACAAAATCTTTTAAAACCAATACAGGTAGTGGCTTGTTATTCTTCATGAAAACGGCAGCGTCATCTTCCCAAACCACATGTAGGATAACAGCATCATAATTTTCATCCATCTCATGATGATGCGCATACCAATCAGAAGATTTCAGATGAATTTCAACATTACCAACCCAAAGTTGATGGTCGATTTTCAACTGTGCATTTAAAAAATCTGTTCCAGAATTATGGTTGTGAGTTCCTGGCTTTATAATTGTTAGCTTTTCATGCGTAGTTGTTATTAAATTCTGAATAGAAAATAACTGGTATTTCCATACATAATGTAGAAAATCTTCTTTCATAGCAAATAATAAATATCTTAATTTAACAAACTCTTTTTCGACGATCAATTTATGAAAAATAAATTAAAATCATTTTTTATTAGTGGCTTTCCACTTTTCTATTTACTAATTTATTTAAAAAAACATCTTCAATACAGACTTCAAATTAGGAAATATCACCGTACTTATTTCTTCTTTTTCAATCGTTTTATTTTTTTTATTTATAAAACCCGTCGCTAGAACTACAAAAAAAGAACTCCCTACTCATCTACAATATTGATTTGTGTGCCTTTAATTTTTTTTGATTTTAACAAAACGACCTTACTCATAAATATTGATGTATTTTTGTATCACAAAACTTAATAAATGAACATTATAAATAGTTTAAAATGGCGGTATGCTGTTAAGAAATTTGATTCAAAAAAACAGCTTTCAGAAGCACAAATAAACACATTAAAAGAGGCTTTTAATTTAACCGCGACTTCCTACGGTCTTCAACCACTAAAGCTAGTCGTTATAAAAAATAAAGAAATTCAAAAAGAGTTGGTTCTTCATTCTTGGAATCAAGCTCAAATACTAGAAGCTTCCCATGTTTTAGTGATTTGCATTCAAGACAATTATACTACAGATGAAGTAGAAAATTACTTTAATTTAGTTCAGAAAATCAGAAAAACACCAGAAGCAATTATCAATCCTTTTAAGAAGTTTTTAACGTCAGAGATTGGAAAAAAAACACAAGAAGAATTGTTCTTATGGAATAAAAATCAAGCCTATTTAGCATTGGGAAACCTATTGACAGTTTGTGCTTTAGAAAAAATTGATGCATGTCCTATGGAAGGTTTTGTCCCTAAAAAATATGATGAGATTCTAAATTTAACAGCACAAAATTTAAAATCGATATTGGTTTTACCTGTTGGTTTCAGAGCTGAAGATTGCCATATGAAAGATCTAGCAAAAGTGAGAAAGGAAATTCAAGAAACAGTAATTGAAATATACTAAATTAATTTAGAATAGTAATTTAAAAATGAGTGAAGCAGTAAGAAATTTAGCACCAAAAATTATTTGGAATCACTTTGCAGATTTAAATGCAGTTCCACGTCCTTCAAAAAAAGAAGAACGTATCATTCAATTTATGATCAATTTTGGCAAAAGCCTACAGCTTTCTACTTTTGTTGATAAAGTTGGTAATGTCATTATCAAAAAACCAGCAACAAAAGGTTTTGAAAATAAAAAAGCAATTGTTTTACAAAGTCATTTAGACATGGTGCATCAAAAAAATGCAGATACTATTTTCGACTTTGACGAAGAAGGAATTAAAATGGTGGTTGATGGTGACTGGGTTACTGCGGATGGTACCACTTTAGGCGCTGACAATGGCTTAGGAGTTGCTGCAATAATGGCGGTTTTATCTTCTAAAGACATACAACACTCAAATATTGAAGCTCTTTTCACCATTGACGAAGAAACGGGCATGACTGGTGCCATGGGGTTAGAAGGCGGTATTTTAAAAGGCGATATTCTTTTAAATTTAGATACAGAGGAAGACAACGAAATAGGTATGGGTTGTGCTGGAGGAATTGATGTAACGGCAACACGTAATTATATTGAAGAAGAAGTTCCTGACCATGCTACAGCATTTTTAATAACAGTTAAAGGTTTAAATGGCGGACATTCCGGCATGGATATTCATAAAGGATTAGGAAATGCGAACAAAATTATGAATCGTATTTTGTTTGATGGATCTCTAAACTTTGGCTTGCGGATTTCAGAAATAAATGGGGGTAGTTTGCGAAATGCAATTCCTCGTGAAAGCTCAGCTATTATTACAATTAACGCAATTCACAAAGCAACTTTTCTCTCTGAAAAAAACATACTTATCAACAATATTAAAGAAGCGTTCTTAACATTAGAACCAAATTTAACTATTGACATTACCGCCACCAAATCACCAAAAAAAGTAATAGAAATAGATGTTCAAGAAAGTTTTCTGAAATCAATGTATGCTGCTCATAATGGTGTATATAGAATGAGTTCAGACATAACTGATTTGGTAGAAACTTCCAATAATATCGCAAGAGTTATTGTTAAGGATGGGTACATAAAAATTGAATGTTTAACACGTTCTTCTTCCGAAAGTAACAGATCTGATTTAGTAAATTCCTTAAAATCAGCTTTTGAATTATCTGGCTTTGATATTGAATTATCTGGAGAATACCCTGGTTGGAAACCCAATATAAATTCAGAAATTTTAAGAATCGTTTCCAATTTATATGAAAAACTACATGGAGAAAAAGCTCATATTGCAGCTTGTCATGCAGGCCTAGAATGTGGTATTTTGGGACAAAATTATCCAAAAATGGATATGATTTCATTTGGTCCAACAATTTTGGGAGCTCACTCACCAGAGGAACGTGCTAGTATCTCTTCTACACAAAAATTTTGGAAATTTTTAATTGCTATTTTAAAAAATGTTCCCTTAAAATGAAAATTAACCTTTTTTTACCAAAAATAATTGGAATAAAAAAAACAGCAAAGAGAACATCTAATTATTTGATTTTCAGCAGCACCATATATTTATCATTTTCGTTATTTTAAAAACTTCTCAGAAGCAAAAACAAACCAACTAAGAAAACTAAAAAAAAAATTGTTTATAAATTTTATAATGTTATTAACATCTTTCGTTTCATTAAAACATAAAAAAAGTGTAATTTTACTATTTAAAAGGAAAATTTATAATGGGTAAAATAATTGCAATTGCAAACCAAAAAGGTGGAGTTGGTAAAACAACAACAAGCATTAATTTGGCTGCATCTCTAGGCGTTCTAGAAAAGAGAGTTTTATTAATTGATGCTGATCCACAAGCAAATGCTTCCTCTGGCTTAGGTATTGATGTCAATTCGGTAGCACTAGGAACATACCAAGTACTAGAACACACCATATCAGCTAAAGAAGCGATTGTAAAAACAGTTTCTCCTAACGTAGATATTATTCCTGCACATATTGATTTGGTGGCAATTGAAATTGAATTGATCGATAAACAAGAACGAGAATATATGTTAAAAAAATCGTTAGTTGATTTAAAAAACGATTACGATTATATTTTAATAGATTGCGCTCCTTCATTGGGTTTAATAACGCTAAATTCTTTAGTTGCCGCAGATTCAGTAATTATTCCTATTCAATGTGAATATTTTGCTCTCGAAGGTTTAGGGAAATTATTAAATACCATTAAAAGTATTCAAAATATACACAACCTAGAATTAGAAATTGAAGGTTTATTACTAACGATGTTTGATTCTCGACTCCGCCTTTCTAATCAAGTCGTTGAAGAAGTAAGGAAACACTTTTCTAGCATGGTTTTTGATACTATTATCAGAAGAAATATACGCTTAGGAGAGGCACCTAGTTATGGAGAAAGTATCATTACCTACGATGCAACAAGTAAAGGTGCTATAAATTACTTAAATTTAGCCCAAGAATTATTAAAAAAGAATTCGTAAGATGGCAAAAGCTACCAAAAAACAAGCCTTAGGAAGAGGGTTATCTGCTCTGTTACAAGAACCTTCTAATGTTATTTCTGCAACTGATAAGAATGCAGATAAAGTTGTTGGAAGTATACTTGAAATCAATTTAAGTTTGATTGAAGTAAATCCATTTCAACCAAGAACTTATTTTGATGAAGAAGCTTTAAAGGAATTAGCCAATTCAATAGAAGAACTGGGTGTTATTCAACCAATTACAGTTCGTAAATTGGCGGAAAATAAATTTCAATTAGTTTCTGGAGAGCGCCGTCTTAGAGCTTCAAAATTAATAGGAAACAAAACAATCCCTGTATATATAAGGCTTGCCAACGACCAAGAAATGCTAGAAATGGCATTAGTTGAAAACATACAGCGTAAAAATTTAGACCCTATTGAAGTTGCTTTATCATACCAACGTTTAATTGACGAAATAGAATTAACGCAAGAAGAACTGAGCACTAGAGTTGGAAAAAAACGCTCTACCGTAACTAATTACTTACGTTTATTAAAATTAGACCCCATTTTACAAACAGGTATGAGAGATGGTTTTATTTCAATGGGACACGGTCGTGCCATGATTAATGTAGAAAACACAGAAGATCAGTTAGCTATCTATGAGAGAATTTTGCGTGAAAAATTATCTGTAAGGCAAACTGAAGATTTAGTGAAAAACTTAAAATCTGGAGTCATTACGAAACCAAAGAAAAAGCAAGTTCCACCTTATATAAAAGAAAGCCTTAAAGACATCAGTGAATACCTTGGCCATAAAATAGATGTAAGCATTAGTGCCAATGGCAAAGGAAAAATTTCGATCCCTTTTCATTCTGAAGAAGATTTTAACCGTCTAAAAAACTTATTAAAATAAGTGTTTTTTAAAAAAACAATATTTGTATTATCCTTTGCATTTTTTTCTGCAACGATTTTGGGACAAAAAAAGGCTGTAATTGAAAAAGAAATCCCCATTGAAAAGGGAGGTCTTTATAATCCTTTAGCACCTTCCAAAGCCGCTTTTTACTCTGCTATTTTCCCAGGAATGGGACAAGTTTACAATAAAAAGTATTGGAAAGCACCTATTGTTTGGGGCGCCATGGGTACTAGCATTTACTATTATTTAATTAATAATAGTAGTTATAAAAGGTACAGGACCGCTTACAGACTAAGAAGAAACAACCTCGTAGATGAGTTTACGATTAATGGTATTGAAATAATCTCAGAAGAAACTTTAGAAAGGGCACAAAATCAATTAAAAGAAAATAGAGATTTATCTCTTTTAACGACAGTAATTCTATACGTCTTGCAAATTGTAGAAGCAAGTGTAAACGCACATTTACTACAATTTAATACAGATGATGACTTAACATTTAAGCCTACTTTTATCAATGATCCATTTTATATGGAAGCTCCAAAAGTAGGACTCACAATTAAATATAATTTTTAAAATGAAGATTGCACTATTAGGATATGGAAGAATGGGTAAAGAAATTGAAAAAATTGCTTTATCTCGTGGACATGA
>CATITK010000099.1 GCA_949545755.1 Polaribacter sejongensis
GCTAAAATTCCGAATTCACGGAGCAAGCTACTTTTCACAAAAACAAAGGTTGCAAAACCAGAAGCAGTTGTAATATTCGTCATTAAAGTAGCATTTCCTATTTTAGAAATTACACGCTGTAATGACTTCGCCTGGTTACCATGTTTTTTTATTTCCTGCTGATATTTATTAATCAAGAAAACAGCATTTGGCACTCCTATTACGATGATTAAAGGAGGAATTAAAGCGGATAAAACGGTAATTTCGTATCCAAACCAACCGATAAATCCAAAAGCCCACACGACTCCTGTCATGACGACCAAAAGTGTAATGAAAGTGGCTCTAAAAGAACGAAAGAAAAAGAAGAAAATAACTGCAGTAATGGCCAATGCACCTCCGACAAAAAGTGCAATTTCACTTTTTATATTTTGTGCATTCAGCGTTCTAATATAGGGCATTCCAGAAACTCTTACATCTACTTTATTCTCTTTTTCAAATTCTTTTATTGTAGGTATTAAAGTAGTAAAAATGAAATCTCTACGTTTTGGGGTGTTTACAATTTCTTTCTTAATATAAATGGCAGTTTGTAGTGTTCCTGTTTCTTTGTTAAAGAGTAAATTATCATAGAAAGGGAGTTTTTCAAAAAGTTGTTTCTTTATATTTTGAACCTCTTTAAGTGTTGTTGGTTCTTTATTATACAAGGGTTCTAAAACAAATTTTCTTTTCTTTCTATCTGCTTTTAATTTTTGGACATCAGCAATAGAAAGTGTAAAATCTATTTCTTCTAAACTGTCAAATTTTCGAACTAAATTATTCCATGCATTAAATTTTTTAGGTGTGAAGACAGTTGCATCTTTAATTCCCAAAATGACCAAGTTTCCCTCTTCCCCAAAAATTTCTAAAAATTGATTGTATTGTATATTTGCTTCATGATCTTCGGGCAATAAATTAGCTTCTGTATATGAAAATTTCATATACTTCATTTGTGACGCTAATAAGCCTGTAATGATTGCTATACCTAGTAAAACTAAATAACGGTTTCTTAAGATAAGGCCAGCAATTTTTGTCCAAAAATTCATTTAGTAAAATTTACGAAAATGTAGTTAATTTGTATACTAGAAGAGGGTGGAAAGAAACACACTCTTTTTTTATTTTTTAAACCTTCATTATTTCTACTTCTTTTACAGCGAGTTTTTCTTCGATTTGTTTCACAAAAGTATCTGTTAGGTTTTGAATATCGCTTTCAGAAATTTTCTTCATATCATCAGAAATATCTGTTTTTTTGATCTCATTATTAGCATCCTTGCGCGCATTTCGAATACCTACTTTAGCATGTTCTGCTTCTGCTTTTGCTTGTTTGGCTAAATTAATTCTTCTTTCTTCAGTTAATGGCGGAACATTAATCATAATAACATCACCATTATTCATTGGGTTAAAACCTAAGTTTGCTATTTGAATTGCTTTTTCAATGGGTTGTAACATATTTTTTTCCCAAGGTTGAATACTAATTGTTCTTGCATCAGGAGTGTTTACGTTTGCTACTTGGCTCAAAGGTGTTTGAGAACCATAATAATCTACCATTACATTAGACAGCATTGATGGCGTTGCTTTTCCAGCTCTAATCGTTCGCAATTCCTTAATTAAATGTGCTATAGCATTATTCATTACCTCTTTTGCGGTATCAATAATAAATTCAATTTCTTCGTTCATCTCTTGTACTCTTTAAGATTATTGATTATTAACAATAGTACCAATTTTTTCTCCAGAAATTAATTTCATTAAGTTTCCGTTCGTATTCATGTCAAAAACAATTATTGGTAATTTATTTTCTTCACTTAAGGTAAATGCGGTCATGTCCATTACTTTAAGCCCTTTTTTAATTACGTCCTTGTACGAAATAGTTTCAAATTTAATAGCATTTTTGTCTTTTTCTGGGTCTACATTGTAGATACCCTTCACGCGAGTTCCTTTCAAGATGGCGTCTGCATCTATTTCAATGGCTCTTAAAACGGCAGCTGTATCTGTAGTAAAATAAGGGTTTCCAGTTCCTGCTCCAAAAATAACAACTCTTCCTTTTTCTAAATGGCGAATTGCTTTTCTTTTGATATAAGGTTCTGCAACTTCTTTAATTTCTAAAGCTGTTTGTAGGCGTGTATTGACTCCTTCATCTTCAAGAGCACTCTGCAGTGCCAATCCATTAATACAAGTTGCCAGCATGCCCATGTGATCTCCTTGTACACGATCCATACCATTTGCTGCTCCTGCAACTCCTCTAAAAATATTTCCACCACCTATTACAATAGCAATTTCAATACCTTTACCAATTACTGCTTTAATTTCTTTTGCATATTCAGAGAGACGCTTAGGATCTATGCCATATTGTCTATCGCCCATTAATGCTTCTCCACTTAATTTTAAAAGAATTCTATTGTATTCCATAGCTTGTTTTGAAAGTTCTGCAAAATTAAGCTTTTTTTTTGAGTTTCCTTTTTTTGATAAATAAAAAAATTACAAAATATAAAATATAGAAATTGAGGGTTTTATAATTTTAAAAATTCAAGTAGCTTGTCTAGGGCAATCAATGAAGTTGCTTCTCCTCGGCCAAGTTCTTCTAATATTATAGGAGCTAATGAACGATTTATTTAAATTTTTGGATTTTTGCACTAACCAAAAGACTATTACCTGTTTATAAATATCTTTTGAACAAAAAAAACCTCGGTTTCAAATAATTTGAAACCGAGGTAGGGAAGTATAATTTTAGAATTATGTTATCCTAAAGTAACTCTTTTGAAAGTGCTTACTTCAATATCACCATATGTTTTCACATATTGTGCAACATTTTTCTTTTCATCTTTAATAAAAACTTGGTCCAAAAGACATTGCTCCGTATCTAAAGTTGTGTTGTCAGAAACAAATCTTTCCATTTTTCCAGGTAAAATTCTATCCCAGATTTTTTCTGGTTTTCCTTCGGCAGCTAATTCAGCTTTTGCAGCTTCTTCAGCTTTTGCTAAAACTTCATCAGACAACTGAGACATAGAAATAAATTGAGGAACATTTTTCAATGTTTTACCCAATCTTCCTAACTCAATATTGTCTTTTTCAATTACAGCAATTCTTGCTTCTGTTTCAGCAGCAACAAATGAAGGCTCAAAATCTTTATAAGATAAAGTAGTTGCACCCATAGATGCTACTTGCATTGCTACGTCTTTTGCTAAAACTTCAGCATTATCTACAGCAGCAGTTAAACCAACCAAAGCAGCGATTTTTCCGATGTGAGTATAAGCGCCAACATAACTTGCTTCTATTTTTTCAAAAGCAGTTATCTCTAACTTTTCTCCAATAACACCCGTTTGTTCAATTAATTTTTCAGCAACAGTCATGCCACCAAAATCTGCAGCTAAGAAAGCTTCTTTGTCAGCAGAGTTTAATGCGATATCAGCAAACTGACCACCCAAAGCAACAAAGGATTCGTTTTTACCAACAAAATCAGTCTCACACGCTAAAACAATCGCAACACCTGCGGTGCTGTCTGCGTTAATCTTTGTTACTGCAACTCCTTCTGTAGATTCTCTATCAGCTCTTTTTGCAGCAATTTTTTGACCTTTTTTACGTAAGATGTCAATTGCTTTATCAAAGTCTCCAGCAGCTTCTACTAATGCCTTTTTACAGTCCATCATTCCAGCGCCAGTTGCTTCTCTTAATTTTTTAACATCAGCAGCACTAATCTTTACTGTTTCCATGTTATATATCTATTTTAATTAAATTATTTTTTTTCTTCAGTAGGAGTTTCAGTCTCTTTCGCTTTTACTTCTTTTGCTTTCGCTTTAGGAGCTGCTTTTTTTGCTTTTGGAGCGGCAGTAACTTCTTTGGTTTCTTCTACTTCAGGAGCCTTTTTTACTTTTGGAGCAGCAACAGCTTCTTTGGTTTCTTCTACCTTAGGAGCTTTTTTTGCTTTTGGAGCAGCAACAACTTCTTCGGTTTCTTCAACTTTAGGAGCTTTTTTTGCTTTTGGAGCAACAACAACTTCTTTGGTTTCTTCTACTTTAGGAGCGGCAACTTCTTTTGTCTCTTTTACTTTGTCTGCTTTTCTATCTGATAAACCTTCTGCAATTGCATCTGTAACAAATGATAAAACAACATTTATAGATTTAGAAGCATCATCATTTGCCGGGATAATAAAATCTACTAATCTAGGATCAGAGTTTGTATCAACCATTGCAAAAATTGGAATGTTTAGTTTTTGAGCTTCTGCTACAGCAATATGTTCTTTCTTGATATCTACTACAAATAATGCTCCAGGTAAACGAGTCATATCAGAAATAGAACCTAAATTCTTTTCTAATTTTTCTCTTTGACGATTAATCTGTAATTTCTCTCTTTTTGATAATGCATCAAAAGAACCATCTAACTTCATTCTATCAATCTGAGCCATTTTCTTAACCGCTTTTCTAATAGTTACAAAGTTTGTTAACATACCACCTGGCCATCTTTCAGTAATGAAAGGCATGTCCACAGCTTTTGCTTTTTCAGCAACAATATCTTTTGCTTGTTTTTTTGTAGC
>CATITK010000100.1 GCA_949545755.1 Polaribacter sejongensis
AAACTAGAAGAAAAATGATATTAGCAGCAGGTACAACAGGAACCGTAATTGCAACAGTAGCCGCTTTTTTATTAGTAACATTGTTACTAGTAACATTGCTTTTATTTGTAAAACAAAAACTATCGCCTTCAGGTCCAGTAACAATTACCATTAATGGAGAAAAGAAAATTGAAGTTGGTTCTGGTAGCACACTTTTAACAACATTAGGAAACGAAAAAATATTTTTACCATCCGCTTGTGGTGGTGGTGGTTCTTGTGTACAATGTGAATGCCATGTTTTAGAAGGTGGAGGAGAAGCTTTGCCAACTGAAACACCCCATTTTACAAAGAAAGAATTAAAAACAGGAATTCGTTTAGCATGTCAGGTGAAAGTAAAACAAGACATGAACATTACGATTCCAGAGGAAGTTTTCGGAATTAAAAAATGGGATGCTGTTGTTGTAAGAAATTATAATGTTGCTTCATTTATCAAGGAATTTGTTGTTGAGATTCCTGAAGATATGGGGTACAAAGCCGGTGGATATATTCAAATTGAAATTCCTCCTTGTGAAGTAAAGTTTGCAGATATGGATATTACAGCACATCCAGAAGAGCATGACACACCTGAAAAATTTAAAGCCGAATGGGACAAGTTTAAACTGAGACCTTTGGTAATGAAGAATGATGAAACGATAGAAAGAGCTTATTCTATGGCTTCTTATCCTGCCGAAGGTAGAGAGATTATGTTAAACGTACGTATTGCAACCCCTCCTTTTGATAGAGCAAAAGGCGGATGGATGGATGTAAATCCTGGAGTTGCTTCTTCTTATATCTTTGGATTAAAAAAAGGAGATAAATGTGTGATTTCTGGACCTTACGGAGAATTCTTCATCAATGAATCAGCATCTGAAATGTTATACGTAGGAGGTGGAGCAGGAATGGCACCTATGCGTTCTCACCTATATCACCTTTTCAGAACCTTAAAAACGGGTAGAAAAGTAACGTATTGGTACGGAGGACGTTCTAAGGCAGAATTATTTTATATTGATCATTTTAGAGCTTTAGAAAAAGATTTTCCAAACTTTAAATTCTTTATTGCTTTGTCTGACCCTTTAGAAACGGATAACTGGAAAGTAAAGAAAGATATTAATGATGAAGCTGGAGATGGTTTTATGGGATTCATTCACAATTGTGTGATTGAAAATTATCTAGATCACCATGAAGCACCTGAAGATTTAGAATTGTATTTCTGTGGACCCCCATTAATGAACAATGCGGTTCAAAAAATGGGCGAAGATTTTGGTCTTGCAGACGAAAATATCCGTTTTGATGACTTTGGAGGCTAGTCGCATAGCGACATAAATAAATTGTCATACTGAATCTACCTATGCTGAACTTGTTTCAGTAGCTCATTAAGTATCAAAAAAACCGATTCATTTCTGAATCGGTTTTTTTGATGCCAAAAATCAGTAGTTTTGTGAATTAATAAATTGTAATGAACTGGACTAATTTTCTTTTTGTTTTCATAAGTTTTATTGCGGTAATTATTTTTATTTTTTACTATTTTCAAGAGCATTTTATTTTTTTGAATGGAAAAAAAATAGCTAGAAATTATCACTATAACTGTTCTAATAAATTTGAAGAAGTCTTTATAAAAACCGACGGAAACAACGAAATTAATGCACTTCATTTTCAATTACAAAATCCAAAAGGAGTTGTTTTATTTTGCCATGGAAACAAAGGAAATCTTATAAGTTGGGGAAATAGAGTCACTTGCTTTTTAGAATATAATTACGAGGTCTTGGTCTTTGATTATAGAAACTATGGGAAAAGTACAGGCGAATTTCATGAAGAAAATATGTATAAAGATGCTTTGGCTGTTTATGATTATGTGAAAAAAAATGTTAAAGAAGAAAATATTGTCATTTATGGGTTTTCTCTAGGAAGTACTTTTGCAACCAGAATAGCCTCAGTAAACACCCCTAAAGAATTAATTTTAGAAGCCCCTTTTTATAATTTTAAAAAAGCTGTTCAATACAATTCAAAATGTGCACCCACTTTCTTGTTGAAGTATCAGTTTAGAACAGACCATGACATCACGAATGTAAGAGCTCCCATCACCCTTTTTCACGGAAACCAAGACAAAACGACTTCCTTTTCGCAATCTAAAAAATTATTATCCTTAAATACATCTATTAAAAATCAATTTATAGAAATTGACAGCGGTACACATCACAATATTAGAGAGTTTCCTGTTTATAAAGAAAAATTGAAAGAAATTTTAGAGCGGTAGTATTTAATAAATTGTATTTTTGGTATCTTATAAATTTACATGAAGCGTATAGCGACCATTTTAAAGAAGCATTCCTACATTAAAATAAAGCTCAAAAAAATTGCCACCAATCATTTAGAATTAAAGGCAAAAATAAACGGTATAGAAGGGCGTTTCATTTTAGATACGGGTGCCTCAAATTCTTGTGTAGGGTTGAATCTGATTGAATATTTTAATCTAGATGCACAAGAGAGTGAAACAAAGGCCGCTGGTGCAGGAGCAACTGATATGGAAACACAAAAATCTGAAAATAATTCATTAAAAATTGGCAGTTGGAAAACACAAAAATGTCATTTAGTGTTGTTTAATTTAGTGCACGTAAATACAGCACTCGTGCAACATCAAGCGAAAGAAGTTCATGGAATTATTGGCGCTGACATTTTACAAAAAGGAAAGGCGTTTATAGACTATAATAAAAATAGGTTGTATTTAAAAAAAAAACAAAGTAAATGAGTTAATTTTTGTTCCTTTGAAACCCGTAAAACATTTGATCATACAATCAATAATAACGAACCAAAAACCAACGAAAGATGAGTCTTCAAAAACAAGTAATGGATAAAATGAAAGAAGCAATGAAAGCAAAAGATACGGTTGCTTTACAGGCTTTAAGAGCAGTAAAATCTGCATTTTTATTGGCAAAAACGGCAACGGGAGTTCAAGAAGAAATCACAGAAGAACAAGCGTTAAAAATTATCCAGAAGCAAGTAAAACAAAGAAAAGACAGTGCAGCTATTTTTATCAAACAAGATAGAGAAGATTTAGCAGTTCCAGAATTGGCAGAAATAGTAGTTTTAGAGCAATTTTTACCGGAAGCTTTATCCGAAGAAGAAATTGAAAAGGTAGTACTTGAAACAATTGCGAAACTAGGTGCTTCGGGAATGAAAGATATGGGGAAAGTAATGGGCGCAGTATCAAATCAGTTATCAGGGCAAGCAGATGGAAAAATTATTTCCGTTCTGGTTAAAAAAAAATTAATGTAAATAAAAAAAGATTTCTATTTTTGTGGAAAATAGAAATGGCTGCGTAGTTCAACTGGATAGAATATCAGATTTCGGCTCTGAGGGTTGGGGGTTCGAATCCCTTCGTGGTCACGAATAAATAGTTCAAACAAAAAAACGCCAAGCTTGCTTGAGCGTTTTTTTGTTTGAACTATTTTCAAAGCGGAGCTTTAAGGGATCAGCGTAGCTAATCCTTTATGTTCTTTAAGCTTGCTTGAGCGTTTTTTTATTTGAACTATTTTCAAAGCGGCCCTTTAAGGGATCAGCGTAGCTAGTCCTTAATATTCTTAGGGATTTTTTTGTGCGCTGTACCTAACCTTTTTTTGATTTGTAAAAAGTTTATTATATTTAAATTATAATTCCCCCTTTAATAATGCGCTATTTTACATTTGCTTTTTTGTTTTTAGGCCTTTCAGGCTTTAGTCAAAGTATATCCAAACAAGTGATTGGCCCTAGTGGCACCACTTTTGAAAATGGAAATAACAAACTGAGATACACCGCTGGCGAAGTGATGGTTGGTGCGATGACTTCCGAAGACGGGAGTATACAATTAGGAAATGGTTATTACCCCTCTTTGGATTTATCAACTTTAACTACAGAAACGCCTGAACTACAATTACAAGTGAAGGTATTTCCAAATCCAGTGGAAGAATCCATTTTCATAATCCACCCAACCGAGCAATACTTTGATGTGAGTATAACAGATATCAGTGGAAAACAAATTCTACAGACTGCACACCAAAAACAGCAACCCTTAAGTTTACCAAACCTCACTTCAGGGATTTACTTTGTAACAGTAACGACCAAAGATTCAAAACAAACCAATACCTATAAAATTATCAAGCGATGAAAAAGATTTACGCCGTTCTATGCCTAGTCATAGCATCTATAACACAACTGCAATCCCAAGCCCCACAGGGGTTTAATTACCAAGCAACGGTAAGAAACAGTTCTGGGGAGTTGATTATAAAGTCCAATGTATATTTCAAGTTTAATGTTATTCAGGGTTCACAAACCGCAGTCCCTATTTTTACAGAAACACACTATGTCCCTACGGATGATTTAGGACAGGTGAATCTTGTAATAGGGAAGGGAACTCCCTTAACAGGCACCCTTTCAGAACTGGATTGGTCATCGGGCAGTTATTACTTAGGAATTGAGTTAAGCATAAACGGTGCTAATGACTATGTAGCTATGGGAACGACACAACTGCTAAGTGTTCCCTATGCGCTTTATGCCGCTAATGCTGGTAATGGTGATGAGGGCGTTCCAACGCTTGAATCGGTACTCGCAGAAAACAACGATGCCAATAGCCAACAACTAAGAGGCTTGGCAGATCCAACGGATGACCAAGATGCCACAACAAAAGCTTATACAGATGCATTGATTACAAACCTTCAAAGTCAAATAGATAATTTAGATTCTCCCGCTGTTGGGATTCAACTTCCTTATAGATTTGATCAATCAGGTTCTGATGTTTTTGACAACCCAATTACAAATGAAAGCGAGTTGGTAACAATGTTAGCCAATACCCAAGAATTATTGACAAGCTACTCATGGTCAGTTATGGCAGCTGAAATTGCATCTGACAATGCCTTGAAAGGTGGTGACCCAATAATGGGAAGAACTGATAATCTATCGCTTGCAATGATTGATGATTTCACACTTTATCCCACCAACCAAGTATTAAGCGGTATTTGGAATACTATGTACGGGGGATACAATAGGGCTTCGTATGCCTATATAAAAGGAAAGGAAATCCCCAATGTTTCTCAAAACTATTTGGCTGAAGCTCTTTTTCTGAGGGCTTTTTATGCCTATAACTTAATAGAGTGGTTCGGACATTTTCCCAGAATTAATGAATATGATGACAACAATGACCCTATTTTGTCATACAGTTCTAGGGGTAAGATATAATTTATTAATTGAGATTAAAGCGATGCTAGAACAAGCAATTTTAATCACTGTAGATCATGGGGTTTCGTATTCAGGAAGATCTGTAATTACTAAGAACGCAATGCTTGCTTTTTTGAGTAAAACATTAGTAAAAATGAGGAATTATGGTGAAGCAAAAAATGTTTTAGATGAAATTATTTCATCTAATAAATACTCTTTAGGGACCAATTATGAAACTATTTTTGATGACGGGCTAACAGCTTCATCTGTTTTTGACATTGTTTGTACAGATACCATAGAAGCAAGTTGGGCGAATTTTCTCTTAAGTCAATCAAACCTAATGGTTGGTTGGCATGGAATAAGAAATTATGCTGGGCCTGAATATAGCTACGGATATGGATATAACATTCCCACGGAAGAGAGTTATAACAGTTTTGAATTTGGAGATATTAGAAGGGATACAGCTATTCTGAATATTACTGAGTGGGTTTCACAAACTGGAGCAACATATTCAGAGTCGTATCAACACACCGGATTCTTTAATAAAAAATATTTACCAAGACAGGGAGAAATAAATAATAACTATCATCCATTTAACTTTGGTAATGATATAAAAGTGGTTAGGTATGCTGAACTTTTATTGTTGCGTTCCGAATTATCTCTTTATACGGGAGGAGAACGTAACGAAGCTTTATATTATCTGAATCTTGTGAGAAAAAGAGCTGGCCTCGAAGATATTACAATAGAAGATGTTAGCTCAAATAATTCTAATTCTGAACTGAGAGATTTCATTTTGCAAGAAAGAAGGTCTGAGTTCATGGGTGAAGGAAAACGGTTTTTTGATTTAGTTCGTTTCAATAAAGCCTCTGAAAACCTTCCTGGTTTTACCGATGGAAAAAATGAGGTTTTTCCAATTCCTCAAAGTTTTATTGATTTGGTAAATTTTTCGGAAATGGGAATAATTATTCAAAATCCTGGGTATTATTCGCAGGTTAAAATTGAAGATTTTAATTTAAATGTTGATGATGATGGTGATGGCTACACAGAAAACCAAGGGGACTGTGATGATACAGATGCTTATGTAAATCCAGCTGCCACCGAACTTGAGGATGGTATTGATAATGATTGTGATGGGGAGATTGATGAAGGAAACATTTCAGGTTCAGAAAAATATCTTGCTGGAACCAAATTAGGTGATAGTAAAACTTGGGTGTGGGCTTCGGATATTCCTTCACATATTGGTCTAGGACCTGTTGGAGATGTTCCTGGTGAAGGAGAATTTGCAATGCCAACTTGGTGGGGTATACAACCAAATGATACTGAAAAAACGTGTATTTACACGAACGAATTCGTTTTTACCAATACCGCAACGGGATTAACTTTTGAACAAACTGTTGGTTCTGCATATGTACCAGGAACCTATAAGAATATTATAGGAGTAGTTAGCGAAGGTTGTTATGATGACACAGTGGCTAAGTCCATGTTTGGATTAAAGAATGTATCTCTTTTACCTTCATCATCCAAAGCAGCAATCGAAGGTCGCTATGACGGTGTGCCATACACAGGTGTAAGTTTTACCATTTCTGATGGCGGTTTTATGGGCTGGTACACGGGATCTGTAGAATATGATATTATTTCTATAAGTGCAAATACACTTCATGTTCGCTTCATTCAAGAGGGTGGTGGTTTTGCTTGGTATGCAAAATACAAATCTGAATAATTTGAGTATTGAGTTCGTTAGTCGAAATTCTGGCTAATAAACTTAATGATCTCATTGATGTATTTACTAAAGTTCTAACTTTCATAAGTTTGAGTCACGAATAAATAGTGCAATTAAGAAAAAACGCCAAGCTTGCTTGTGCGTTTTTTTGTTTGTGCTATTTCCAAAGTGGCCCTTTGTGGGATCACAACGCAATCCTGCCGAGGTGAACAAATCGGAGAATTAATTTACTGGAATTGAGCCTAGAAATAAGATGCATTTCTTAACCCAGATCAATGTGTAGGGATGATTTATAATTTAATTTTGAGTTCTTCAAGAATATTTAGTCGCTCATTACCAATAGGTCACAATTGGAGGGCTGGTCATGTGGTTAGTCCACTGTCCGGTTCCATTTGCATTCCATGATGCTGAGTATGTTAAATCGCCATTTTGCGTGTAGGTGTAATCACCAGATCCGTCATTACTCATGCTCATTTCATAAAATACTTGCGAGGTATCACCAAAATCAAATGACATTTCCATATGAAGACCAGTGGCATGGTAAGACCAAGACACTTCTGTAGTATAGACTGGTATATTTTCCATCCCCATTCCCAATGTGTCAAAATCAACTGTTGAAGCCCAAGATCCAGCAGAGCCATCAGCCATTTGCCACCCCTCTATGGTATAGTAAACCGCACCTTGGTACGTAATCGTGTATATAAATTGATATTTGTTGCCAATCAAGTCGTAGCTGTAATCAACGCTAAATTCGCCATAAGACCTGTCGCTATTATTTCTAGAATAGTTTACTGAATTATTTAGTAATTCGGTATCGGTCATAAATGCACCCACGGCATTCATTTGGCCTTGCATGGCCATCACCTGATAATAAACAATCGGTGCTTCAGTTTGCATATTCTGTGGCATGCGTTCCTCAAAATTAAAAGAGGTCACTGTTGGCTCAAATGGGACCTCAGTTTCTGAGTCGCCACTACATGACCAAAGCGTTACAGCTAAAAATAGGTAAATAATTTTTTTCATAATGGTTAGTTTTATCAAAGATACGTATTTAATTAAGTATTTAAATTGGTCAGTTGACGATCCACAAGGCGCATTTTTAGGAATTGTGCTATAAAAGTTATCATCTTTTAGGGGTATTATAAAAAATACTCCAATAGTGGAATATAATTATGTACTCCTTTACTCACAGTTTGTGTGTATCTTTATTTTATAAAAATTTATGGGGCTACGTTTTCTAATAAGTAATTGAGAGCATACTTGAAATCAACTTGATTTAGTTGATAAGTTTTAAGTTGAGTATGTTTTTGCTAGAAACGATTTATAAAAACTAATTTAGTCTTTTTAAGAAGATGTTCTAGGTAGTCTGTATAACGTCAGCAAAAAGTGAACTAATTATCATTTGAATTTAAGAGATAGGTTTTATTATTTTTACAAACCTTTTAAATCTTAAATGATGAAAAACAAGAAAAGTGCCAGTGCTT
>CATITK010000101.1 GCA_949545755.1 Polaribacter sejongensis
CAGAAGCTGATATATTTGTTGAGGTGTATAAAAAAATACCAAATGATAAATTTGCATTAATCATACACGATTGTATTTTAACTACTGAAAAGGATATTTTGCTTGTAAAAAACCTATTAGAAGATAGAGTTCGTAAACTATTTAGTGATGTAATACTAGAACATCATAATTTAGACAAACTGTTTAAACCAAGTTTAGTTTCAATACCAGACGATATGCTTGAAAAAACTCAAAGAGACGCTTATTTCAAAAAATGCCAAAGAGAAAGAATTAATAGTTGATTTCTATTGATTATTCAAAGGTTCATTTATACGGTGGTTTCATAGCTAACGGGTGTTGGTTACAACAGCAGTTTGAGACACTTCAATTTTCAAAGTGTGCCAAATGTGTGCCAAATGCGTTGATAAAACCGTATATTTGGTTTCATCTTTGGAAGTGCTATAAAAAGATATTCTATTCAAATTAAATTGTTGAATAGCGGTTTAGAGCGTGTCAGTAAAGGGAAGAGGGTCACAAAAAAAAGCCCTACATCTCTGTAAGGCTTATAAATTAAAGTGGTCCCACTTGGGCTCGAACCAAGGACCCTCTGATTATGAGTCAGATGCTCTAACCAGCTGAGCTATGGGACCAAATAATTGGCTGCAAATGTACTGTTTATTTTGAATTATTAATATACTTTTTTAAAAAAAATAATTACACAGATCTGTTCATTAACCAAAGTCCAAAATTCTTTAAACCTTCTTTATTTTCCTCTGAAATACGCATTGAAGAAAGTGTTTCAAAAGCTTTTTCTGTATAATTTGCTATTTTTTCTTTTATAAGTACCGGAATATTATTTGACTCAAAAACCTGAGTTACTTCTGCAATCTTCGCTGTATTATTTTCTAATTTTTGATCGTAAAACTCACGTAATCTTTTACGGTCTTCTTCATTGGCAATACCCAATGATTTTAAATATAAGTAGGTTTTTTTATTTTCTATGATATCCCCCCCTATCTGTTTCCCAAACGTAGCTGGATCTCCAAAGGTGTCTAAATAATCGTCTTGCAGTTGAAAGGCAAGCCCAAGGTTTAAGCCAAAATCATAAATTAGGTCAGCGTCTTCCTCATTTGCTTCTGCTACAATGGCACCCATTTTTAATGCAGCTGCCACTAAAACGGATGTTTTCAAACGAATCATATCAATATATTCATCAATCGTAACATCGTTTCTCGTTTCAAAATCCACATCTAATTGTTGACCATCACAAACTTCCAAAGCTGTTTTACTAAATAATTTTGCTAACTTTTGAAAAACAATAGGTTCGTAATTTTCAAAAAACTGGTACGCTAAAATTAACATGGCGTCTCCCGAAAGAATTCCGGTATTGACATCCCATTTTTCATGAACTGTTGCTTTACCTCTACGCAAAGGTGCAGCATCCATAATATCATCATGAATCAATGTAAAGTTATGAAAAACTTCCACAGCCAAGGCTGCTGGCATTGCTTTTTGATAAGTCCCTGAAAAAATATCTGCTGCCATTAATGTTAAAATAGGGCGCATTCGTTTTCCTCCTAATTTTAGGATATAATCTAAAGGCTCATATAAATTTTTAGGTGCTCTGACCCATTGTTTAGATTCTAAAAAATTAATAAAGTCTTTCTGATAATGTAAAATGTCCAAATCCGTAATTTTTTGTAAAAATAATGAAAGAAATTTCATTTTCTATTGAAATATAAAAAATCATTAAAATTTTGGAAACTTTTTTGGTTTATAAAGTTTCCTGATGTATTTTTGTGACTGCTTATGAAAGATAAAATAACAGCAACCGCAGTAGATTTATTCTTAAGACTCGGTTTCAAGAGTGTAACAATGGATGACATTGCGAACAACCTCTGTATTTCTAAAAAAACACTTTACAAGTATTTTAAAAATAAACACGCCTTGGTTGAAGAAAGTGCTGGCGCACTGCACGCTTCTTATTTTAAAATTATTGACAAAATAACAGCACAAGAATTTAACCCCATAAAAGAAAATTTTGAGATTAAGAAAGTCTTGAAAAAAATGTTTCAAAATGCGTCTTCCTCCCCTATTTATCAATTGAAGAAGTACTATCCGAAAATTCATGAAAAAACAATGCAAAAGGAAAAAATTCTTTTTTCTGGATGCTTACAAAAAAACATAGAAAAAGGGATTGAACAAGGATATTACAGAGTGGATGTTACTATAAATTTAGCAACTCAATTTTATTTTTCTTTAGCCTCTAGCATTCATGAAAACACCATCGAGAATAATAAAATACCAAAATTAGAACAAGAAGTATTGGCATACCACACCAGAGCAATTGCAACAAAAAAAGGAATATTAGAATTAGAAAATCAACTAAAAAACAACCAATTATAAATGAAAAAGTACGTGTACATCGTCTGTTTTTTTGCTTTCATACTGCATGTAAAAGCACAAGAAAAAAGCATGAAATTTTCTATGGATGAAGCCATACAATTTGCTGTAGAAAATAGTTACAATACAAGAACAGCTAAAAATAATATAAAAACTGCAAACAAAAAAGTTTGGGAAACAACCACCATTGGATTGCCTCAAATCAATGGGAATGTAGCCTATCAAAATTTCTTAAAACAACCAGTTTCGTTATTACCTGCAGCAGCTTTTGACAATCGAGAGTCTGTGGTACAAACTGTTGAGGATTTTTTTAATTTAAATAGAAAAAGTAGCCCGGCTTCTCCTGATGGGTTTATTCCGGTAGTTTTTGGAACCCAACAAAACATAAATGCGACTCTTACCTTGTCGCAATTAATATTTGACGGATCCTATTTAGTGGGATTACAGGCTGCTAAAACATTTTTAACGATCTCAAAACAAGCGGAAGAAAAAACAATATTAAGAACTAGAGAAGCTGTCATTAATGCCTATGGGAATGTTTTAGTCACAGAAAAAAGCATCACTATTTTAGAACAGAATATCACCATCTTACAAAAGAACTTTAACGATGCTCAGAAAATCTACGAAAATGGTTTGAACGAAGAAGAAGATGTTCAACAACTAGAAATTACCTTAGAGAATCTTAATAACCAACTAAATAGTTTTGTAAGAATGAAAGAAATTGCATACCAAATGCTAAATCTTTCTCTAGGAAACCCAACGAAAACAACATTAATTTTGACAGATTCTCTAGAGGGTTTGGCAGAAAACAACGTGAATCTAGGACTAATTGCTACCGAATTTAACTTTTTGAATCACATCGATTTTAAAATTTCTGAAAACGATAAAGAGAAACAAAGGCTGATTATGAAATTGGAGCAAAGTAAAGCCTTGCCTAGTTTGAGTGCATTTATAAATTATGGTACTCAGGGTTTTTCAGATTCTTTTTCGTTTTTTGACAGCAAACAACAGTGGTATAATTCATCACTTTTAGGGGTCAGTTTACAGGTTCCTATTTTTAGTAGCTTCGGAAGAAAAGCGCGAACGTCTCAAGCAAAAATTGCATTTGAAAATGCGGATATTCGATTGGAAGAAACAAAACAACGTTTGCAGGTTTTAGCAGAAAAAGCAAAAATCGAATACCAATTGAGCATCAAAAATTACAGTACGGCCAAGAAAATTGTTGGTTTGGCAGAAAGAATAGAAAAAAAACAACGCATAAAATTCTTTGAAGGAATTTCTTCTAGCTTCGATTTATTACAAGCCCAAAACCAATTATATGCCCAACAGCAAAACTACGTCCAAGCAATGCTGGCAGTAATTGCAAAAAAGGCAACTTTAGAAAACGCATTAAACATACCAATTAAATAAACAATTTATTATGAAAAAAATCTATGCATTCGTAATCCTAACCAGTGTTTTAATTTCTTGTGGAGAAGAAAAAAAGAACACTATAGAAGACATTGTTTCTTCAGGAACATTGAAAGAATTGACCGCTAAAAAGAAAGAAATAACGACCAATTTAGAAGCTGTAAACAAAGATTTAGCAGCCATAAATAGGGCGATTTCCAAGAAAGATACTCTTCAAAAACTTCCACTAGTTACAACCATTACAGCTAAAGCAGAAGTTTTCAAACACTATATAGAACTTCAAGGAAGTGTGAAAACAAAACAAAACATTTTAGTTTACCCTGAAATGCCTGGTATTTTAAAAAGTATTGCTGTAAAAGAAGGTCAAAAAGTTTCCAAAGGGCAATTGTTAGCAATGATTAATGATGGTGGATTAAGCAATCAAGTTGCGCAATTAGCAGCAACGACACAATTAGCGAAAACGATGTTTGAGCGTCAAAAACGTTTGTGGGATCAAAAAATTGGATCAGAAATGCAATTTTTACAAACAAAAACAAATTATAAAGCTCAAAAAAACAGCTTAGAACAACTTAAAAAACAGCAATCTAAAGCAGCAATTAGAGCTCCTTTTTCAGGGGTTATAGATGATATATTCAAAGAAGAAGGAACTGTTATTGCGCCAGGAATTGGTGCGGAAGTTTTTAGAATTATCAACTTAGACAAAATGTATATTGAGGCTGAAGTACCCGAAAGTTATATTACTAGCGTGAAAAAAAACAAGGAAGTAACAGTAAATTTCCCTGTTCTTGACAAGACGCTAAACAGTAAAATTACACAAGTGGGGAGTTTTATCAATCCAAATAATCGATCTTTCAAAATCGAAATACCAGTTATAAATAAAGACGGAAATGTAAAACCAAATCTTACTGCAAAACTGCAAATTAATGATTACACCGACAAAAAAGCCGTTTTAATTCCGCAAAGTCTTATTTCAGAAAATGCAAACGGAGCACAATTTGTTTACATTATTAAAGACAAAAAGGCAAACAAAGAAGCAATCACAGAGAGAATCATTATTGTAACAGGTAAAACACAAGGGGATTTGATTGAAGTTTTAGAAAACTTACCCATTGGAACAGAAATCATTGAAGAAGGCGCTCGAAGCGTAAACAATGGTCAGGCCGTTAAAGTGATCAATAAATAACCTATTAATGATGGCAAAACAAAAAAAAATAGACAGAGAGTTTCAATTGTCTTCTTGGGCAATTCAAAATAAAACAACCATTTATGCAATCATGGGAGTCTTGTTTTTCTATGGAATTACAGCATACTTTAGTATGGCTAGAGAAAGTTTCCCTGAAGTAAAAGAGACTAAAATTTACATAAGTACTGTATACCCTGGAAATACTGCAGAAGATATTGAAAAGCTAATTACAGATCCTTTAGAAGACAAAGTAAAAACGATTAGCAATGTCGTTGAAGTAACCTCTACGTCTCAAGAAGACTACGCAATCATCATTGTTGAATTTGATGAAAATATTTCGGTAGAACAGGCGAAACAAAAAATTAAAGATGAAATAGACACCGAAACTTCTGGTGAAGATTGGCCTACATTTAATGGTGCTAAAGTGGAGCCAAACATATTCAATTTAAGTCTTTCTGAAGAAATGCCTATCTTAAATATTAATATTTCTGGTGATTACCCTATTTATAAACTGAAAGAATTTGGTGAATATTTACAGCAAGAAATTGAAGATTTACCCGAAATTAAGAAAGCAGCTATTAGAGGTGCACAAGACAAAGAAGTTGAAGTTGCTGTAGATGTTTATAAAATGATGGCAGCAAAAGTTAGTTTTAACGATATTACTGCTGCAATTGGCAACGGTAACATGACCATGTCTGCGGGCAACTTCATAACCAGCGGACAAAGAAGAACCATTCGGATTATCGGTGAAATTAACACCCCTTCTGCACTGGAAAATTTTGTAGTTAAATCTGAATTTAACAATCCTATTTACTTAAAAGATGTCGCAACTATTTCTTTTAAAGACAAGGATAAAACAACTTATGCGAGAGAAAAAGGGGCTACTGTTGTGATGTTAGACATTAAAAAACGTGCTGGAAAAAACATGGTGGATGCTGCAAGAAAAACTCAAGAAATTGTAGACAAAGCCATTGCCAATCGTTTTCCTAAAGATTTAAAAGTAACCATAACAAACGATCAATCTCCCAAAACAATTGGACAAGTAGATGATTTAGTCAATAATATCATTTTTGGCGTTATTTTAGTTGTGGTTGTTTTAATGTTTTTCTTAGGTTTTAAGAACGCCGTTTTTGTTGGGTTTGCAATTCCAATGTCCATGTTTATGTCTTTACTGATTTTAAACATGTTAGGATATACCTTAAACACAATGATTCTTTTTGGGCTGATTATGGGACTTGGAATGTTGGTAGACAACGGAATCGTGGTGGTAGAAAACGTCTATCGTTTAATGGATGAAGAAAAGATGGGGAGAATTGAAGCTGCTAAAAAAGGAATTAGTGAAATTGCTTTTCCTATTATTATATCAACAGCAACCACCGTTGCAGCATTTATTCCTTTAGGGCTTTGGCCAGGAATAATGGGAGATTTTATGAAGCTATTACCCATTACACTATCCACCGTTTTAGGTTCTTCTTTATTAGTGGCAATTTTCTTTAACTCTGTATTGGTTTCTCAATTCATGAGTGTAGAAGATAAAAACATGCCACTTAAAAAAATCACTATTATTACGAGCGTCATGGCTGTAATAGGATTCCTTATCTTTTTAATTGGAGGCACTTACAGTGCACTAGGGAGCTTAATGATTTTTACGTCGGTAATGCTTTGGGTCTATCGTTTGTTCTTAAGAGGTTGGGCAAATAGTTTTCAAAACAAAGTCTTACCACGATTAGAATCTTGGTATGAAAGACAATTAACAAAAGCGCTGTCTGGTTGGACTCCTTACCTACTAACCTTCAGCACATTTGTGCTCTTAATAGTTGCTTTCATGACTTTTGGAGAATCGTTAAAATCGCAAAGAACGAAAGTAGAATTTTTCCCAGACAACAAACCAAATCAAATTATTGTTTATATAGAATATCCCGAAGGAACAGATATTGAAAAAACAAACAATATTACAAAACGTATCGAAGAAAAAGTAGCAACTATTCTGTATGATGATGCCTACATGGATGGTGATTATAACTTCATGATAGAAAGCATCGTTTCTCAGGTTGGTGAGGGTGCGGGAAATCCACAAACAGACGGAGGTTCTGCTGCAGAAATGCCCCACAAAGGAAAGGTTACAGCTTCCATGAGAGAATACAAGTATCGTAGAGGTTTGGATAGCGAATTATTACGTCAAAAAGTACAAACTGCACTGGTTGGTATTTATCCTGGAGTTTTAATTTCTGTTGAAAAAGACGCCAATGGCCCCCCAGTAGGAGCTCCCATAAATATTGAAATTCAAGGAGATGATTATACAGCGTTAATAAGTACTGCCGAAAGAATGCGTGACTATATTAACACAAAAAGTGTTGCTGGTATTGATGAATTAAAAATTGACGTAAACAGAGACAAACCAGGAATGAAAGTGGTTGTTGATAGAAAGAAAGCGGGAGAATTAGGAGTAAACATTGGACAAATTGGGCAACAATTAAGAGCTGCTATCTTTGGAAATAAAGCAGGTATCTACAAAGAAAATGGTGAAGATTATGATATTTATGTCCGATTCAACAAAGCAGACCGCTATAACAAAAGTGCTATTTTTAATCAGAACATCATCTTTAGAGACATGGCTACTGGAAAAATAAAAGAAATCCCAGTCTCTACTCTAGCAACTCAAAGAAACAACTCTGGATTTAGTGCGATCAAACACAAAGATCAAAAAAGAGTGGTAACTGTTTATTCTGCTCTAGCAGCAGGAGAAACTGATGCAGGAGCTGTTGTTGAAAAAATTCAGAATGAAATGAAGAATTTTAAAGATTTACCCAAAGGCGTTGAAATTGATTATACAGGTCAAATTGAGGAACAAAACAAGCAAATGAATTTTTTAGTGGGTGCTTTTTTTACCGGATTGGCTTTAATCTTCTTTATTTTAATTTTCCAGTTTAACTCGATTTCAAAACCAGCGATTATCATGTTAGCGATATTCTTAAGTTTCATTGGTGTCTTTGGCGGGTTGGTTATTTCTGGAGCTCCTTTTGTCATTATGATGACCATGATGGGTATTATTTCTTTGGCGGGAATTGTTGTTAATAACGGTGTTGTACTTTTAGATTATGCACAGTTATTAATCGATAGAAAGAAAATTAAATTGGGATTAGAAGCAAACGAATATTTACAAAAAGAAGACCTGTTTGCGAGTATTGTAAAAGCAGGTAGCGCACGTTTGCGTCCTGTTTTACTAACTGCTATTACTACTATTTTAGGTTTAATTCCATTGGCAATTGGTCTCAACATTAATTTCTTTACCTTATTTAGTGAGTTCAATCCAAATATATATTTTGGTGGAGACAATGTTGTTTTCTGGGGACCGTTGGCTTGGACGGTCATCTATGGTCTTTTCGTTGCAACGTTCTTAACATTAATTGTTGTTCCTATTTTATTTTTCTTGATTACCCGGTTTAAAATGTGGTTAAAAAGGAATACAAAAGCGCCACAAATAAATTAACTATTTTATATTAAAAGAGGATAATGTCACAATGATTTCATCCTCTTTTTGTATTTTCGAAACAATGATCCAGAAGAAAAAATCTTTTACTGTTGATGAAATTAAACGCAAGCTAGAAAACTACTGCGTATATCAAGATCGGTGTCATAAAGAAGTGGAACAAAAGATGTGGGACTATCATTTAATACCCGAAGCAAAAGAAATGATTCTTTTAAGCTTAATGAAAGATAATTTCTTAAATGAAGAACGCTTTGCAAAAAGCTTTGCAAGAGGAAAATTCAGGATAAAAAACTGGGGGAAACAACGCATTGTTAACGCGTTAAAATTTAAAGACATTTCTGCTTTCACTATTAAAACGGCTCTCAAAGAAATTGATGAAGTTGCCTATATAGAAACCATATATAGGATTGCTGAAAACAGAAACGAAGTCATTAAAGAAACAAATATCTATAAAAGAAAGAAAAAATTAATCGATTTTTTAATGCGAAAAGGATTTGAATCCGATTTGATTTATAAGACCGTAAATGAAGTTGTTTCTTAAGGTTTTTATTTATTTTATTACTGAACAGCCCTTTGTCAGTTTGAATCTTTTTTTTTAATTCCTGTTTTTTAGAAATTTCTTTTTCCTTTTACTTTTTCCCTTAAGGATGATCGATTCTTTAGAAACAAAATCCATCTTTGAAGAGTCGATTCCTATAAAATCTATGGTAACATCTATTTCATCCTCAAACTTTTTTTTAGAAAGCAAGGTATTTATTTTTGAATTTACAGCAGAAAAAGCGGCGATTGTTTTATCTATTTGTAAATGCACCTCTTCTGAAGTGATGGCTGGAATTAATGTTAAATCTGCCAAACGTAATGTTTCCGTGTGTAAAAGATTTACTCTTGCATTAAAAGAAGGGATATCAAAAGTTTCCGCTTTTAAACTATCTTTTAAGTTTACAACCAAATCTCTTAATTCCAAAGCATTACTTAAGGCTTCCTTAGGAGATACATTTTTAAATTTCTTTAAAAAAGAATTCACCATTTTTAACTCTTGCCAACTTGCTACTTTTTCTTCAAAAACAGGCTGTATATTTTCTATAGCAACATGGAGTTTCGCAACACTTAATGCAGGTTTCTCTTGAGTAGTAATTATATAATTTTTCTTATTATTTCCACAAGAAAATAAAATTACAGACAGCAATAGGGGTAGTATTTGTTTCACGACTTCATTTTATAAGTGGTAAAAATACACATTTTCACAGCATCAATTATGAAATTAAGAAAATTGTAACAAACCTTATTTTTACCAATACTATTTCCAGAATAAACATGTAAGCTATTTGTTATATTTCGTCTACATAAAAGAATAAAATAAGCATTCATGAGAACGAAGGCTTCCGCAATTTTAATTTAAAAATACCTTTATATAAAAGGCAAAAGAAATGAAAAAAATCATTGAAGAAAGTTTAGAAAATTCTTATACTTACAAAGAGTTTAGCGCTTTGGTAAGGGGTTTATTGGATGAAAATAAAGCGACAGGGCATATACAATCTGAAGCATTGACAAATTATAGTTTGTTAAATGACAAAAGAATGAAGCGTTTAAACAAAACTATTCAAATAAATGCGACAACAATTGCTGAAATTAAAAAAATTAACGAACCCCAAACTTGGTTAGTATTAACAGAGGGTTGGTGTGGAGATGCTGCTCAAAACTTACCTGTTATTCATAAAATTGCTGCAGCAAACAAGCAGATCAATCTTCAATTAGTTTTAAGAGATGATCAGGAAGATTTAATGAACTTATTTTTAACGAATGGCGCTCAAGCGATTCCGAAGTTACTAATATTAGATAAGCAAAATAATGTACTCCAAACCTGGGAACCAAGACCTACTATTGCTACTAAAATGGTCGCAGACTACAAAGCAAGACATGGTGCCCTTGACCCAGAATTTAAAAAAGATCTACAAATTTGGTACAATAAAAATAAAGGGCAAAATGTACAAGATGATTTTGTAGCGCTGATTAAAAACCTCAAAAGAAAAGACGCTTAATCTCTAAAATTTAAAATTTTAAACCGCAGGTCAATAAGTTGATTTACGGTTTTTCTTTTCTGTATATTTGCAGCGAAAATTATATTAAATGTTTGTAGATTATTCCATAATTACCGAAAACGCAAAAGTTTGGGTTTACCCTTCTAGCAGAAAGTTTTATCCAAATGAAATTGAAGGGATTGAAAATAAAATAAAAACCTTTTTAGAAAATTGGAAATCTGATACTGAAAACTTTAAGGCATCCTATAAATTTCTATACAACAGATTCATTGTTTTTTTTGCTGATGATGAAGATGCATCTCTCACAAAATCAGATATTGACACTTCGGTTTCTTTTATCTTGACACTACAAGAAGAATATGACGTAGCGTTGTTAGACAAAATGAATGCTTGTTTTAAGCAAGGTGAATTTGTACAATACAAAGACTTGAAAGACTTTAAAAAATTATTAAAGAACAAAGCTGTTACTGCAAAAAGCATCATTTTTGACAATTTAATTACTACAAAAATTGACTTCGATAACAATTGGGAAATTCCCATTGAAGAAAGTTGGTATAACCGGTATTTATAAAATTTTTATTTCTCTAAGATGGAGGCAATATTGGGTTTAAAATAGTTTGGACCTTTTAAAACTTTACCATCTTCCCTGTAAATAGGTCGACCATCCTCTCCTAACTTGCTCATGTTACTTCGTTGAATTTCATTGAAGACTTCTTCAATTTTATCCTGCATTCCATGTTCTATGATCGTTCCACATAAAATATACAACATATCACCTAAGGCATCTGCTACCTCTACCAGATCGTTGTTTTGGGCAGCTTCTAAATATTCTTCATTCTCTTCTGCCATTAAATTAAAACGAAGTGAATTTCTTGCTTCGCCAATATCTGCAATTGGGGCTTGATTCATGTTTAATTTAAAAGCGGTGTGAAATTCTGTTACTGCTGCGATTTTGTTTTTCATTTTTATGTCGGTTTAATAGGTTTCAATAAAATAGCTCCAAAAGGGGAAATTAATCAAGTTATAATTATTTATATTTTAAATTTCTTACTATTTAAAAGTAGCTAAAACTGCTAGGTTCAATTTACAATGCTTTTTTCAACAACCAAGCTGGAGCAATTTTTAACACCCAAGCGATCAATCTCCATCGTTTAGAAATGTAGGCAACTCTTTTTTTCTTTTTAATGGCTGTGTGTATCTGTTTCACTGCTTTTTCTAATGGAACTAACCAAAAAACACCATCGCTTAGGGCCATTGCCGTATCGACAAATCCGGGTCTTATGTCCGTAATGAAAACTTTTTTAGATTTTATAGATTTCGTTTTTATATACAAACTCTCTAAATATGCTTTTTGATATGCTTTGGTCGCAAAATAAACTGGGGCAGCACGATTTCCACGAAGGGAAGCAATGGAAGAAATACCTACTAAATGTCCAAATTGCTGATTTTTAAACAAAATATATGCTAAGGTATATAATTTTGTAACTCCTAAAACATTCGTGTTTATGGACTGTTCTTCATGATTCCATTCTAATTTTGGATTTATAAAACCTACGCCAGAAGATTGAATGACTAAATCTATTGTTTCAAATTCGGCAACAATTTCATGAAATATTTTTTCGACATCTCTTACATCTTGGATATCATTTTGTTTTACCAAAATTTGATTTGGAAATTTATTTTTAAGGGCTACTAATAACGCTAATCTTCTTCCTGTGATGGCAACTTGATAACCGTCATTTACCAAAATTTCAGTCAATGATTTTCCGATTCCAGAAGTTGCTCCAAAAACAATGGCATTCTTCATTTAATTTGTAAATTTACAAAATCAAATTAGGTTGATTTTAGAAAAACAAGATATAGAAACTTTCTGAAAAAAAAGGCTTCTTTTTTGCTATTAATTCACAACTTATAAAGAATTTAAATTATGTTATTAGGTGCTTATTTTACTACAGGAAGAATCATTTTTATGATCTTTTTTATCATTTCTTTCATTGCTTTAATGATTTATAGTTATAGAAAAGATATTAAAAACCATGAGCGTTATTATAAAGGAGCTGGTAAAAAAGTAATTATTTACGGTGGACTCATTATTGCTGTTTTTGTAGCAATACGAATTTTATGGGGACAATAACTCGAAGCTTTTCTTCCTATTTACTAATCGTTAATATCTTTTTTCACAATGGAGTTAATCCCCACTTAAAATTCACTTTTTTTAAGTAAGTTTATGTATACTTCCTTTCAATAAGAACCTCTAAAAAGTTATTGAAAACAATTAAAAACCCACTAAATAGTTGCCTATTAGTTAAAAAAAAAGTATATTACCATTATTCCCCCATAAATTTTAATTGCTAACGATTAAAGTCGATCTAGCCTGATTATCTTTTAAAAAACGTTTGTAATAAAAACATAATGTTGTTTTAAATATGGGGAAAAATAAAATATTGATATTCTTTCTGGTCTGCTATCAGTTTGTTAATGGACAATCTGCACCGATAGCGAGGAATGATAATTACACTACCAATACGAACCTTAATCTAAACATTATTGCTCCGGGGATACTAGAGAATGATGATACTTCTTTTGAAGTAACAGCGTTTGAAATAAGTGGAAACACATACAGTGTTGATCAAACTGCAAATTTCCCTGAAGGAAGCATTACTATAGGTTCGAAGGGTAGTTTTAGCTTTATACCTACCACTAATTATAGTGGGAGTGTTCCTCTAATAACCTACACCGTTTCTGATGGTACTTTTACAGATACTGCGAATTTAACTATTTCAGTGATAAGTTTATTCCCTCCAGAGGCAAAGGACGATTATGATACTATTGAAATAAATACCTCTCTAAATGTTACTGCTCCAGGCGTATTATCTAATGATACAGATCAAGATAAAAACCCCTTATCTGTTGTTTCATTTTTTGTGAATGGTTTGCTTTATACCGCAGGACAAACAGCATCTTTTGCTGAAGGAAGCATTACTTTAAATACCGATGGTAGTTTCTTTTTTGACCCAACTACCGGTTATACGGGCAATGTTCCTGATATTAACTATATTATTTCAGATGGAACTTCTACGAGTTCTGCTAATTTATTTTTAACCGTAGAACTCATAACAAACCTAATAGAAATAATAGACTTAACGAGCTGTAACCAAGGATATACTTCAGATAAAGAATATAAAATTCAGTACAGCATGGCACTTACAAATTTAAGTACTGCAAGAGATTTTCATGCCACGAACCTTATTAAAAATATTGATTTAACGAGCGATTTAGATGCAATTTTTGGCACGGGTTGTGCTATCCTTATTGAAGATGTTGTCGTTTCCACGAATGGTGCTTTCGAATTTACCAGTCAACAAAACTATCCACAAGAATTTGATATAAATGCTATAAACCCTGATTTTTTAAACGCAACATCAAACAGTTTTTTTAGTACCAATGCAATAAATACTCTTACTCTATACCCGAGACAAACTATTAATATTGAATTCTGTATTACTATAAACCCTTTTTGTAACGGCAGACCAAACCCAACACCTTCAGGTACTGGTATTGATTTTGACAATATTTTAAATGTTACCTCAACCGGAGGGAACAGTACAACAAACCTTTTATTACCAGATTTCCATACCCCAGATGCGATTGTAACAGCAGGTTTATTTATTCCAGAAAGGGAACCTATTGTAAACCCTGACGGAACTTTCGATTATATAAATACGATCATTATTACAAATGAAGGGACTGCGACTGCAAACAATATAAATTATAATATGGGATTAGGTGATTTTCTAAGTAACGGTATTACTTTTAGTCAACTTAAAGTAACACAAATTTCTGGACTTCCTGTTACCGTTAACAATGCCTATGACGGGGATACCAATACGCAGCTATTAACACTAGGCAATTCTCTAGGAGCAGGAGAAACCATTATTTTGGAAATATATCATTTAACAGATCTAGTTTTTTCAAGTAATCAAAATAATTTTAGTCAATTTGATCGCTCTCAAACACAAGGAATTCTTGATGACTTTGATGAATCAACTGGACAGGGTGATGGTTGTCATTTTCAAACTATGCCTATTGAATTTCTAAATATTAAAGAAGATAGTTGGGGTTATAATGATGCTGATGAAATAGATTGGAATGAAACAAACACATTTAGCGTTACAGATAAGGGAAAAACTTTAATAAATGTTTTTTCACGTATACGTGAAAATAGTGAATATAATGTTAATTATACTTCCACTTATTTAAGAACCTCACTCGATGACCCTTGTGAATAGATAGGTTAGAAATAAGTAGTATGAATATCCGTACGCATTGAAGACCTACTTAAAAAAAACACTATCTTAAAAAAAATGATTAA
>CATITK010000102.1 GCA_949545755.1 Polaribacter sejongensis
AATAACTCGTAACTCATTTAATTAACTTTTTTAATGTAAAGACATGAGAAAAAGAGCAGCAAAAAAAAGAATCTTATTACCAGATCCAAAGTTTAACGACCAGCTAGTAACGCGTTTCGTTAACAACTTAATGTGGAGTGGTAAAAAGTCTGTAGCATTTAAAGTGTTTTATGACGCTTTAGAGCTAGTAGAAGAAAGAAAAGGAGAAGACGAAGAGAAGTCGGCTTTAGAAATTTGGAAAGACGGTTTGTCTAACGTAATGCCTCACGTAGAAGTAAGATCTCGTCGTGTTGGTGGTGCAACCTTCCAAATTCCAATGCAAATTAGACCAGATCGTAAAGTATCTATGGCTATCAAATGGATGATTTTGTACACTCGCAAAAGAAACGAGAAAACAATGGCACAGCGTTTAGCTGCTGAAATTTTAGCCGCGGCTAAAGAAGAAGGAGCTGCTGTTAAAAAACGTACAGATACTCACAAAATGGCAGAAGCAAACAAAGCATTCTCTCACTTTAGATTTTAATAGAAATGGCTAGAGATTTAAGATATACTAGAAATATTGGAATTGCAGCACATATTGATGCTGGAAAAACCACAACAACAGAACGTGTATTGTATTATACAGGTGTTTCTCACAAGATTGGAGAAGTACATGACGGTGCAGCTACCATGGACTGGATGGAACAAGAGCAAGAAAGAGGGATTACAATTACTTCTGCTGCAACAACTTGTACATGGGATTTTCCTACAGAAAATGGGGAGAAAACTCCAGATGCTAAAGGATATCACTTTAATATTATTGATACTCCAGGTCACGTAGATTTTACGGTTGAAGTAAACCGTTCATTACGTGTATTAGATGGGTTGGTTTTCTTGTTTAGTGCAGTTGATGGTGTTGAGCCACAATCTGAAACAAACTGGAGACTTGCTGATAATTACAAAGTGCCAAGAATTGGTTTTGTCAATAAAATGGACCGTCAGGGATCTGATTTTATGATGGTTTGTAACCAGGTTAAAGAAATGTTAGGTTCTAATGCAGTGCCTATTGTTTTGAATATCGGTGATGAAGAAAACTTCAAAGGAATCGTTGATCTAGTTAAAAACAGAGCGATTGTATGGCATGAAGAAGGAATGGGGTCAACGTTTGATATTGTTGATATTCCTGAAGAACTGAAAGAAGAAGCAAAAATACTCCGTGGCAAATTGATTGAAGAAGTAGCTGCTTATGACGAGGATTTGCTAGAAAAGTATATGGAAGATGAAGACTCTATCACAGAAGATGAGGTGCACGCTGCACTGAGGGCTGCTGTAATGGATATGTCTATTATTCCAATGATTTGTGGTTCTGCATTTAAGAATAAAGGAGTTCAGTTTCTTTTAGATGCTGTTTGTCGTTATTTGCCTTCTCCAATGGATAAAGAAGGAATTGTGGGTATAAACCCAGATACAGAAAAAGAAGAATTACGTAAACCAGATGTAAAGGAGCCTTTTGCTGCTTTGGCATTTAAAATTGCAACCGATCCTTTTGTAGGGCGTTTGGCATTTTTTAGAGCTTATTCTGGTCGTTTAGATGCAGGTTCGTATGTGTTGAATAATCGTTCTGGTAAGAAAGAACGTATTTCACGTATCTATCAAATGCATGCTAACAAGCAAAATGCAATTGATTATATTGAAGCTGGAGATATTGGAGCTGCTGTTGGATTTAAATCGATCAAAACAGGAGATACTTTAACAGCTGAAAAGTATCCACTTGTATTAGAATCTATGGACTTTCCAGATCCAGTAATTGGAATTGCTGTAGAGCCTAAGACAAAAGCAGATGTAGATAAATTAGGTATTGGTTTAGGAAAGCTTGCGGAGGAAGATCCTACTTTTACAGTACGTTCAGACGAAGCTTCAGGACAGACGATTATTTCTGGAATGGGTGAATTGCACTTAGATGTAATTGTAGATCGTTTAAGACGTGAGTTTAATGTTGAAGTAAACCAAGGACAACCACAAGTAGAATATAAAGAAGCAATTACAGCTGAAGCAGAACACAGAGAGGTTTATAAGAAACAATCTGGTGGTCGTGGTAAGTTTGCTGATATTGTATTTACAATAGGTCCAGCGGATGAAGGTGAAACAGGATTACAATTTAAATCTGTAATTAAAGGAGGGAATGTTCCTAGAGAATTTGTACCCTCTGTAGAAAAAGGATTTAAAGAAGCAATGCGTAATGGTCCTTTAGCAGGATACGAAATGGATTCAATGAAAGTTACTTTGAAGGACGGATCATTCCACGCAGTGGATTCTGATGCATTGTCTTTTGAGTTAGCGGCAAAAATGGGGTATAAAGCTTCTGCAAAATCTGCAAAAGCGAAAATCATGGAGCCATTGATGAAATTAGAAGTATTAACTCCTGAAGCAAACATGGGTGATATTGTAGGTGATTTAAATAGAAGAAGAGGACAAGTAAACGACATGAGTGATCGTGCCGGATCTAAAGTTGTAAAAGCAGTAGTACCTTTATCTGAAATGTTTGGATATGTTACCGCTTTAAGAACTATGTCTTCTGGTAGAGCAACTTCTACAATGGAATTCTCACACTATGCAGAAACTCCTTCCAACATATCGGAAGATGTAATCGCAAAATCTAAAGGATAATTTACTAAATAAATATAAGATGAGTCAAAAAATTAGAATAAAATTAAAGTCTTACGATTACAATTTAGTAGATAAATCTGCTGAGAAGATCGTAAAAACAGTAAAAAGTACTGGAGCTGTAGTAAATGGTCCGATACCATTACCAACACACAAAAAGATTTTTACAGTATTACGTTCTCCACACGTAAACAAAAAATCTAGAGAGCAATTTCAATTAGCTGCTTATAAAAGATTATTAGACATCTATAGTTCTTCTTCGAAAACTATTGATGCTTTAATGAAATTAGAGTTGCCAAGCGGAGTTGAAGTTGAAATTAAGGTATAATTAACTTTAGTTCTTTAAAATAAAAAAACGGAAAATTCTGAAAAGGATTCTCCGTTTTTTTATGCTTTATATTTTAAGTGTTAAGTCGTTTAAAATTTCCTGCAAGTAATTGTATGAAATGAGTACAACCAAAATCTTCAAACTTTTAAAATAGACATACACAAGAATAACAAATATTTCACTAAGTGAAAATCATCAGGCTTCTGGGTTTCTATGGAATGATAAAAGTTGTGTTATAAATTGTTTGGAAAGCCTACTTTTAAACTAACGATTAAAAGTCAATAAACAAAAATTTAATACTGAGCTCGTTTGCCCTGAAACAAGTTTAGGATGATCATATATTTAGGTCTTGAAGACCTGTTTATTCGTGATTAGAATTCGGTTTGTTTCTTTTCTTAAATTTATTGTTTTATTTTTCATTTTAATTAAATAAAAAACCCTACATTTGCACCTCATAAAAAACAGGTTATACAAGGTAATTTGTTCTAAAGTACATGTCCAGAGCGTTTCGCGAAGGAAAAACGGAAAAACAGAATCAGCGTTGAATTTGTTTTGCGCTGTTTTTTTTGGAAGAAATTTAAAGGATGTAACCGAAACAATAGTTTCAAACAAATAATTATTAATAGACGCGCTGGGTAACTATCTATCGTCTAAAATTTTAACAAATGTCTGGGTTAATAGGAAGAAAGATTGGAATGACCAGCTTATTCGACGAAAACGGGAAGAACATTCCTTGTACCGTTATTGAAGCAGGTCCTTGCAT
>CATITK010000103.1 GCA_949545755.1 Polaribacter sejongensis
AATGACGCCAGCAATGGATGGTTTAGAAGTAGAATTAGCGCCAGAAATTTAAATTCCAAAATGAAAGAAACAGCTCAAATAATAGTGTTTAAAAACTACAGTATGTGTCTAAGAGATGCAGTAGGTGTTTTTACCAAACTATTGATTAATAATTTGTTTGATGCGAATCATTTGTCTGAAAACGGAGAACAAACGAGACTGAATTTTTTAAAAATACTAGAGAGATTATCACTAGGAAATGGAGAAAATTTGTGGAATGATTTTGAAAATTCGTTTGTTGCAATTAGAAAAAAATTAGATTTAGATGCGATTGCTACAGAAAAAAATGATCCTGCTGCAAAAAGTTTGGAAGAAGTTTATTTAGCGTATCCTGGTTTTTATGCAGTTGCTGTATATCGCTTGAGTCATCAATTATTAAAGTTAGGTATTCCAGTGTTACCAAGAATAATGAGTGAATTTGCACATTGTACAACGGGGACAGATATACATCCGGGTGCAGTAATTGGAGATTCATTTTTTATAGATCACGCTACAGGAATTGTTATTGGAGAAACGACGATTATTAAAGATCGTGTGCAAATTTTTCAAGGAGTAACCTTAGGTGGAATTCAGGTAAAGAAGAGTTTGGCATCCACAAAAAGGCATCCAACGATACAAAGCGGTGTTGTTATTTATGCAAATGCGACTATTTTAGGAGGTGATGTTATTATCGGAGAAAATTCTATTATTGGAGCAAATGTGTGTGTTACAGAGTCAATCCCAGAAAACTCGGTGGTAACCGTGCAGTCAGAAAACAATATTTTTCTAAAAAAAAATTAAAAATAAACATATGAAAACAAAAAGTATCATCGATTTTGTTGGAAATACGCCCTTGGTAGAAGTACAAAATATTTTTAAAAAAGAAGGAGTTACATTATTGTTGAAGTTAGAAGGGAATAATCCTGGAGGAAGTGTGAAAGACAGAGCTGCTTACAATATGATTTCTGAAGCTATCAAAAGGAAAAACATCAGAAAAGGAGATACTTTAGTAGAAGCTACAAGTGGAAATACAGGTATTGCTTTGGCTTTAATGGCAAAGGTTTTAGGGGTAAATATGGTATTAGTTATGCCAGAAAATTCTACAGAGGAACGTGTAAAAACAATGCGTGCATACGGAGCCAAAGTTATTTTAACTCCAAAGGAAGTAGGTATGGAAGGTTCTAGAGATTATGCTTTAAAACTAAAATATAAAAAAGGGTATTATCGATTGAACCAGTTTGATAATACCGACAATTCTAAGGCACATTACAAAACTACAGGTCCAGAAATCTGGAGAGATACAGAAGGTGAAGTGACTCATTTTGTTTGTACGATGGGTACTACAGGAACTATTATGGGGGTTTCGGATTATTTAAAAGAGCAAAATAAAGACATTACTATTGTAGGAGTTCAGCCAGACGGCGATTCAAAAATTCCAGGAATTAGAAAATGGCCAGAAGAATATTTGCCTGCTATTTTTAATAGAAAAAAAGTAGACCAAGTTTTAGAAGTGGACGAAAAAGAAGCGAAAGCGATGACACAGCGACTGGCTGAAGAAGAAGGTATTTTTGCAGGAATGAGTAGTGGAGGTTCTGTTGCAAGTGCTTTGAAAGTAGCGCATAGTATTGATAAAGGCGTTGTCGTTGCAATTATTTGTGATCGAGGAGATCGGTATTTATCATCAACATTATTCGAGAAAGAGTAAAAAAAAGCGACCAAATTTCACAAATTTTGAAAATTAGATTCATTTTTGTTATTATTTTAAAAAAAACCAAATTAGTGAAATGAGTAACTAGAAATTCCATCAATATTTATAGTATATAATTCTACAAATAAAAAAAGATTACGTTAATTTGTAGTACAGTTCATAAACTTATTAATACGTTATCACGAAAGGCAGAGGGATTAGACCTGTTGAGGCCTTAGCAACCCATTTCTCTAAGAAATAGAAGGTGCTACATTCTACAGATGTGTGTTGAATTAATTTCAAGATCTGACAGATAACAGCGAAAAATTTACCTTTCCTGATGACATATTGATAAAAATATCAAACAATGTCAAACATATATAAAACTTTACAAGAACGAATTTTAATTTTAGATGGTGCTATGGGTACCATGCTACAAGCCTATAAATTTACAGAAGAAGATTTTAGAGGAGAACGTTTTAAAGAATATCCATCCCCGCTACAAGGGAATAATGATTTGTTGACAATTACACAACCAGAGGCTATCAAAACCATTCATGGAAAATATTTTGAAGCAGGTGCAGATATTGTTGAAACCAATACCTTTTCGGGAACAACAATTGCGATGGCAGATTATCAAATGGAAGATTTGGTGTATGAACTAAACTATGAATCAGCAAAAATAGCGAAAGAAGTTGCAGCAGAATTTACAGCAAAAGAACCACATAAACCTCGTTTCGTAGCTGGAGCAATAGGCCCAACAAATAGAACGGCAAGTATGTCTCCAGACGTAAATGATCCTGGTTATAGAGCGGTTACTTTTGAGGATTTAAGAATAGCATACAAACAACAAGCAGAAGCGCTGGTAGATGGGGGAGTAGATTTATTATTGGTAGAAACAGTGTTTGATACTTTAAACGCAAAGGCAGCTTTGTTTGCGATAGAAGAGGTCAAAGAAGAAAGAAATATAGACATTCCAGTAATGTTAAGTGGTACGATTACAGATGCTTCAGGAAGAACATTATCTGGGCAAACGGCAGAAGCATTTTTAATCTCTATTTCTCATATTCCACTATTATCTGTTGGATTCAATTGTGCTTTAGGAGCTAATTTATTACAACCACATTTAGAAGCCATTGCCAATAAAACAACTTTTGCTATTTCTGCGCATCCAAATGCAGGACTGCCAAATGCTTTTGGAGAATATGATGAAAC
>CATITK010000104.1 GCA_949545755.1 Polaribacter sejongensis
AAAAAAGAAAAGCCAACACCTTTTGATGAAGCTGTGAGTTTAATTTGGTACTTAGAAAATGTATTTTACCATTCTATCCCTAAAATTTACAATTATATTCAACATCATATATATGATGGTGAACCTATTGAAAACGAAATTATTGATCTTGGTTTTTGGCCTGGTGGAGACAGAGATGGAAACCCATTTGTAACAACTAAAATCACCTTGGATGTTGCAGAAAAATTACGTCAGACAATTTTAAAAAGCTATTATAAAGATGTAAAAAGTTTGAAAAGACGTTTCACTTTTGATGGCGTTCAAGAAATTTTAGCCAGAGTAGAAAAAAGACTTTATAAACACGTGGTTAGAAGTTATGTTGAAATTAACTTTTCTCAAAAAATTCTTTTAGAAGAGTTGTATGCTGCAAGAGAAATTGTTGTGAATGAGCATCAATCTTTGTTTATTGAGGAATTGAATGATGTTATCAATAAAGTAAGAATTTTTGGTTTCCATTTTGCAACATTAGACATTAGACAAGATAGTAGAGTACATCACCATGCATTTGAGCAAATCTTAGCAGACCTCCAAAAAATAGGCGACACCACTTTTCCTGAAAATTATTTTAAACTTTCCGAAAAAGAACAAATTGCCATTTTATCTCTTGTAAAAGGAAAAATTGATCCAAGTATTTTAACTGATGAAACCTCGGTTAAAACTATAGAATCTATTTATGCATTAAAAGAAATTCAACACAGAAACGGAGAACGTGGAGCAAATCGTTACATTATTAGTAACAACCAAACGGCTTTACACGTTATGGAAACATTTGCAATGTTAAACCTATGTGGTTTTGAAAATGATTTAACTGTAGATGTCGTTCCACTTTTTGAAACTGTAGAAGATTTGGAAAATGCAGAAGATGTTATGAGAACGTTATATTCAAACAACGTTTATAGACATCATGTATCGAAAAGAAAAAACAAACAAACCATTATGCTTGGTTTCTCTGACGGAACAAAGGACGGGGGCTATTTAATGGCAAATTGGGGAATTTTTAAGGCGAAAGAAGCCTTGACAAGAATCTCTAGAGAGTTTGATATTGAGGTGATTTTCTTTGATGGACGTGGAGGACCCCCTGCTCGTGGAGGAGGAAAAACACATCAATTTTATGCTTCTTTAGGACCAACAATAGAAGACAAAGAAATTCAGTTAACGATTCAGGGACAAACGATTAGTTCAAATTTTGGTACTGAAAATTCTTCCCAGTTTAACTTAGAACAATTGGTAAGTTCTGGAATTAAAAATGAAGTTTTTACCAAGGATCAACTAAATGATGACCATAGAAAGTTAATTAATGACATGGCAACTACTAGTTACCAAACGTATGTAGATTTTAAAAATCATCCAAAATTTTTACCGTATTTAGAAAAAATGAGTACGTTAAAATACTATGCAAAAACTAATATTGGAAGTAGACCAAGTAAGCGTTCTAATTCTGATACGTTAGACTTTTCTGCACTGAGAGCAATTCCTTTCGTGGGAAGTTGGAGTCAGTTAAAACAAAACGTACCTGGTTTCTTTGGGGTTGGTACAGCATTAAAAAAATATGAAGATGCCGGAAGATTTGATGAAATTATTGAATTTTACAACGCTTCAGATTTCTTTAGAACATTGTTAGAAAACTCTATGATGAGTTTGAAAAAATCTTTCTTTGGCTTAACTTCTTACATGGCAGATGATGAGGAATTTGGAGCGTTTTGGAAATTGATTTTTGCTGAATATGAAACAACGAAAAGGTTACTTTTAAAGCTTACGGGACATAAAGAATTAATGGAAAATTTTCCTGTAGGAAAAGCGTCTATTGAAGTAAGAGAACAAATTGTAATGCCTTTATTAACGATACAGCAATTTGCTTTGAAGAAAATTCAAGAGCTTCAAAAGTCAAAAGGAAATGCTGAAGAGATAAAAGTGTATGAAAAAATGGTCATGCGATCTTTATTTGGGAACATTAATGCGAGTAGAAACTCTGCTTAAAAGCTTCTCAAACCATCATTAAAAGTTAAAATGCATCCAAAATTTGGATGCATTTTTTTATATACTCTTTTCAACACTCTAAAATTTTTATCTTAATTTCAATTAAAACGTTTAGATCGTTATTATTCAGGTTTCATAACTACAAGGTGTAAAATTACTTCCAAGTATTTCCTTTCACGCTAATGGCCGCTTTTAAGACATCTTTTTGACTTAATTGACCAATTAATTTTCCGTTTTCAACAACAGGAAATCTTCTTCTACGTGAACTAATAAACTTAAAAGCCGCATCAAAAATATTCATGTTTTTATCAATAGTATCAACATCTGTAACCATATATTTTCCAACAGTATTTTTTGTGTCAGGAGGCATGTTATAATATTTACTCTCTGAAATATGTTTGATACAATCTGTCTCTGAAATAATCCCAATCAATTCATTTTTATCATTTACAACGGGTCCTCCAGAAATTTTATGGGCAATTAATTGGTTTATCACATGATATAAGGGATCTTCAGCTTTAAAAGTTATCAGCTTTTTTGTCATATAATCAGCCACTAAGATGTGTGCTTCTTCTTTTCCCTGAGTTGTATCTCTTTTTCCTTGAAAGCTTTTAATACCCATAATCTATTTTTTTTTATGATATTAAATTTACTCTTTTTTCTTTAACTTTTAAAGATATTAAAATATAAATTTATTTATTATTCATTTCATTTGAAGTAGGATGCCTTTTTTGATGCAAAAAATAGCTTCAATTTTTTTGTCTTTTATATTAAAAAATGGGTGCTAATCCCTATAAATTTTGTCGTATAAATCTTTGTAAATTTCTTTAATAACAGCACGTTTCATTTTCATTGTAGGTGTTAAGTGACTACCTTCAATAGACCAAATATCTGGCGTGAGTTCAAAACGTTTAATCTGTTCCCATTTGGCAAAGCTTTTATTGCATTTGTCAACCTCTTCTTGAATCCTTTTTATAATTCTTTCATCACAAATGATTTGTTCGTTAGCATCTCCAATATTTAATTGTTTGTGCTTAATCCATTCTTTTATAAAGTCAAAATTGGGTTGAAGAATCGCTGCAGGCATCTTCTCACCCTCACCAACAACCATTACTTGTTCAATAAATAAAGATTGTTTTAATTCTCCTTCTAACAAAGTCGGAACCACATATTTACCTCCAGAAGTTTTAAACATTTCTTTGGTTCTACCAGTAATTTTCAAGAAACCTTCTCCATCAATTTCTCCTTTATCTCCCGTATAAAAATAACCTCCTTTGATAACGCTTGCCGTTTTTTCTGGATCTTTATAATAACCCAACATTACATTAGGTCCCTTTACTAAAATTTCGCCAGTCTCTGCTATTTTCACTTCAACACCATCAATGACTTTACCTACGGTACCTACTTTAAATCCCTTGTTCCTTTGGTCGGCTACAGAGACTACAGGAGAGGTTTCTGTCAAACCATATCCTTCCATAATTGGCATTCCTGCTGCCGTAAAAACTCTTACCAACCTTGGCTGTAAAGCGGCACTTCCAGAAACCATTAATTTTAATTTGCCTCCTAAGGCAGCTTGCCATTTAGAAAAAATTAATTTTCTAGCCAATCCTAATTGTTTTTCATACCACCAACCGTTTGCTCCGTTGGGTTCATATCTTAAACCTAAATTTACAGCCCAAAAAAACAATGTTTTTTTAATACCCGTTAAGGCTTCTCCTTTCAAAATAATTTTATCATAGATTTTTTCGTACAAACGCGGAACTGCCGTCATAACTTGCGGTTTTATTTCTTGCGCATTTTCGGAAAGCTTTTCTATAGATTCAGCGAAATAAATAGAAACACCACAATATTGATATAAATATAAGATTATGCGTTCAAAAATATGGCAAATAGGTAGGAAACTCAGCGCTTTAGAATTACCATAATCTAATGGAACTCTTTTTACAGCACTTAAAACATTGGACACAACATTTTTATGCGACAACATAACACCTTTTGGTTTTCCTGTTGTTCCAGAGGTATAAATCAAGGTTGCTAAATCAGTCTCTTTTACATTGTCTTTTAGCTCTTCAACAAGGTTTTGACTGCTTTCATCTTTTCCAAGTGTACGGATTTCATTCCAATTCTTTTCTCCTTCAATATCATCGAAAGTATAGACCTCTTTTAGATTGGTTTTGTCTTTAATTTTATTAATTTTCTGAAGTACTTCCTCATCAGAAACAAAACAATAAATAGCTTCAGAATGATTTAATACATACTCATAATCTTCTTTGCTAATCGTTGGGTAAATAGGAACGTTTTGTGCCCCTATTTGTAAAACTCCAATATCTAAGATATTCCATTCTGTCCTATTGGTAGAAGAAATTACGGCAATTTTATCATTGGGCTTTACACCTAATTTAATCAATCCTCGACTAATTTGATTGGCTTGATCTATGTATTGTTGGGTCGTTATGACTTCCCATTTACCGCTTGCTTTCGAGGTAAATGCATCTTTTAAATCATAGGTTTCTAATTGGTAGTAGGGGAAATCAAATAATCTTGTAACTTCGGTTGCCATATATATTCATTTGAAGTAGGCAAATTAGGTAAATTTCATTGATTTGACAAATCCTTATTACAAGATGAGGAGCTCCTTATTAAGATAAATTAAATTCTTTGACGTATTCTTTCAACTTTAAGTAAGATTTTAATTTTTGTATGATAGTACTTTTCTATTCTTATTGCTTCGTGGGTAACTTAAATACTTCCAACCTTATTCTGTGAAATTTTAATTTTAACGCAGAAAAAAAGAGCGCTTACTAAAAATATAAGTAACCTATTTACAGGCACTTAAACAACAAAAAACAGCTTTCAGAGTTCTCTGAAAGCTGTTTTTATTAAAATATATGTGTACTTATTTATTTACGATCCACTGTTTTGCGTTTACAAAAGCTTCTAACCAAGGGGAAACTTCGTCTTTTCTTCCTGCAGGATAGTTGGCCCAGTTCCATTGAAAAGTAGAACGTTCTATGTGTGGCATCGTTACTAAGTGACGTCCTGTTTGATCGCACATCATAGCCGTATTGAAGTCTGAACCATTCGGATTATTAGGATACCCTTCATGCCCGTATTTTGCAACAATATGATAGTTCTCTTCCGCTTCTGGTAAATTAAATTTACCTTCTCCGTGAGAAATCCAAACCCCTAATTCTGTTCCTGCTAAACTGGATAACATTACTGAATTATTTTCTTGAATTTTTACAGAAGTAAAAGAACTTTCGTGTTTTTTAGAATCATTATGACCCAATTTACCATGTACTTTATGTTTTGGATTAATGAGCTCTAATTCCATCCATAATTGTGCACCGTTACAGATACCAACAGACAAGGTATCTTCTCTTTTAAAGAAGTCTTTTAATGATTTCTTGGCTTTTGCATTGTATTTAAATGCTCCTGCCCAACCTTTTGCAGAACCTAATACATCACTGTTTGAAAATCCACCAACAGCACCAATAAACTGAATATCTTCTAAAGTTTCACGACCAGAAATTAAATCGGTCATGTGTACATCTTTTACATCAAAACCCGCTAAATACATTGCATTTGCCATTTCACGCTCAGAATTTGAACCTTTTTCTCTGATAATTGCTGCTTTTGGACGAGATTGCTTGACCGCCTTCGAAATAACAGGTAGTTTTCCGGTAAAGTTCTTAGGAAATTTATAGGTTAAAGGCTGCTTTTTATAATTATCAAAACGATCTTGCGCTAGATTATTCGCTGTTTGTTTTTGATCTAATAGGAATGAGGTTTTGTACCAAACGTCTCTCATTTCGGCTACATCAAGAGAGAAGTTTTCTTCCTTATTTTTAATATTTACTGTTCCTGAATTATTGGGCGTTCCGATATTGAAAAATTCAACATTATTTTCTGATAAAATGGCTTCAACAGAAGCATCTGCTTGAAAAACAATTCCTGAATTTTCGGCAAATAGTACTTTGATAGAATCTTCTTCATGAAGTGAAGAAATGTCAAAATCTGCACCTAGATTTGTTGTTGCAAAACACATTTCTAACAACGTTGTAATTAATCCACCAGAAGCAACATCGTGTCCTGCTTTGATTTTATCTCCTTTAATTAATTCTTGAAGGGTATTAAATGTGTTTTTTACAAACGCTGCATTTTTAACGTCAGGTGCTTCATTTCCAATTGCATTTAAGGATTGGTTAAATGAACTTCCTCCTAATTTATATGCATCTTGGGATATATTTATATAATAGATGTTTCCTCCGTCAAGGTGTAAAAGAGGTTCAACAACTTTGCTTATTTCATTACAATTTCCTGCCGCAGAAATAATAACGGTTCCTGGAGAAATTACTTCTCCATCGCTGTATTTTTGCTTCATTGACAAAGAATCTTTTCCCGTTGGAACATTGATTCCTAAAGCAATAGAAAATTGAGATACCGCTTTTACAGCTTTGTATAAACGAGCGTCTTCTCCTTCATTTTTACACGGCCACATCCAATTGGCTGATAATGAAATAGAGTCTAAACCATCCTTTAGAGGTGCCCAAATAATGTTTGTCAAAGATTCCGTAATTGCATTTCTACTTCCCGCTTCTGGGTGAATTAATGCAGCAATAGGAGCATGTCCAATAGCTGTTGCAACTCCTTCTTTACCTTTATAATCTAAGGCCATTACACCCACATTATTCAATGGAATTTGTAGCGGCCCCACACATTGTTGTTTAGCTACTTTACCACCGACACATCGGTCTACTTTGTTTGTCAACCAATCTTTACAAGCAACCGCTTCAAGTTGTAAAACTTGTTTTAAATAGATTTCTAAATTCTTTGTTTTATACCGTGAATTTTTATATTTTCTCTCAATAGTTGCATCTATTAAAACCGTTTTAGGAGAAGAGCCAAACATATCTTCTAAAGCGAAGTCCATTGGCTTATCCCCTTTTGTTTTAGATTCAAAAGTAAATCTATCGTCTCCTGTAACCGTACCAACGGTATACATTGGAGAACGTTCACGATCTGCAATTTTCTGTAAAGTATCTCGGTGTTTGTCTGCAATTACCAACCCCATTCTTTCTTGAGATTCGTTCCCAATAATTTCCTTGGCTGATAAAGTAGGGTCACCTACTGGTAATGAATCTAAGTCAATTTTTCCACCAGTATCTTCTACTAATTCTGACAAGCAATTCAAGTGTCCGCCAGCTCCATGATCATGAATAGACACAATAAAATTCTCTTCACTTTCTACCATTCCACGAACTGCATTTGCAGCACGTTTTTGCATTTCTGGATTCGAACGTTGTACTGCATTTAACTCAATTCCTGAGGCAAACTCTCCAGTATCTGCAGAAGAAACTGCAGCACCACCCATTCCTATTCTATAGTTTTCTCCACCAAGAATCACAATTTTATCTCCTTCTTTTGGAGTGTCTTTTATGGCTTGGTCGGCTTTTCCATATCCAATTCCACCAGCTTGCATGATGACTTTATCGTAGCCTAATTTTCTAGGTTTTGAACTACTAGACGATGAATTTTCATTGTGTTCAAAAGTGAGCACAGAACCTGTAATTAAAGGTTGCCCAAATTTGTTTCCAAAATCTGAAGCTCCGTTAGATGCTTTAACCAAAATATCCATTGGAGTTTGATACAACCAATCTCTTGCTTCAAACTTTTGTTCCCAAGGTCTTTTTTCTTCTAAACGAGAATATGAGGTCATATAGACCGCTGTTCCTGCTAAGGGTAAAGAACCTTTTCCGCCGGCAAGTCGGTCTCTAATTTCTCCTCCAGAACCTGTTGCAGCTCCATTAAAAGGTTCTACAGTGGTTGGAAAATTGTGTGTTTCTGCTTTTATAGAAATTACAGA
>CATITK010000105.1 GCA_949545755.1 Polaribacter sejongensis
ATGCAAGAAATGCAATTAATTCCTAAGAAAATAGAATCTTTATTAAAAATAGACAACAAAGTAAAAGAGATTGCTGCTGTTTATAAAGAGGCAACAAATTGTTTGTATTTAGGAAGAGGTTTCAATTTTCCTGTGGCGCTAGAAGGCGCCTTAAAACTAAAAGAAATATCTTATATTCATGCAGAAGGCTATCCTGCTGCTGAAATGAAACATGGTCCCATTGCTTTAATTGATGAGAATATGCCCATTTTTGTGATTGCAACCCGCAAAGGTCATTACGAAAAAGTGGTGAGTAATATTCAAGAAATAAAATCAAGATCAGGTAAAATAATTGCGATTGTAACAGAAGGAGATACCCAGGTTAAAGAAATAGCAGATCATGTTATTGAAATTCCTGAAACAGTAGAAGCCTTAACACCTTTGTTAACCACGATTCCTTTTCAGTTGTTGTCTTATCATATTGCGGTAATGCTGGATAAAAATGTAGATCAACCAAGAAATTTAGCGAAATCTGTTACGGTAGAGTAATTTTTTGATGCATTTAAATTATAGAAAATCCAGCTGAAAAAGTTAAATTTTATCATGAATTTTAGTAGGAATAGCAGCATACAACTCTTCTTTTACCAGATGATTCTTGTTTTTAAGTTGGATTTGACCCTTTGAAGGACTTGCTTTTTGATGAGGTATTGTAAAGGTTTCGATCGTTTAAAGCAATAATCGTTATTTTACGGGTCTAAATTCCTTTAAAATTAAAATTCAGGAGTCTTTTATTTATATTTTTAGCCAACTTAGGTTCTAAAAATGTGAAGCTATAGAAAAAAATAGTACTATTTTTGCGACATGTTTCAACTTGGAAAAACGATCGTTTCAGAAGATATTATTGAAAAAGATTTTATCTGTAATTTATCTGCATGTAAAGGTGCTTGTTGTGTAAACGGCGATGCTGGTGCTCCTTTAGAGAAGGAAGAAACAAAGATTTTAGAAGCTATTTATCCAAAAGTTAAGCCTTTTTTAAGAAAAGAAGGAATCGCTGTTATTGAAAAAGAAGGAACTTGGATTACCAGTGAATGGGGCGAATTAGAAACCCCTTTAATTAATGGAGCTGATTGTGCGTATGTAATTTTTGATGAAAAAAACACAGCGCTTTGTGCTATTGAAGAGGCTTATAATTCTGGAGCAATAGATTGGAAAAAGCCTGTTTCTTGTCATTTATATCCTATAAGAGTTAAAGAGTATAGTGAGTTTGCTGCAGTTAATTATGATAAATGGGAAATTTGTAACGATGCTTGCACTTTAGGGAAAGAACTACAAGTGCCTATTTATAAATTTGTAAAACAAGCCTTGATTAGAAAGTTTGGAGAAGATTGGTATGAGGAATTAGAAAAAGTAGCCGAAAAGCATCTAAAAGAAAGGTAATTAAATTTATTTTTAGAAAACCCAATTAAAAAGCATCAAAGAAATAATTGTAATTTCGTAATTAATAAAAAGAACAATTTAAAATCGGGATATTATTTTGAAAGACTACTTTGCACACGAAACCGCTGTGATAGAAACTGATTGCAGTATTGGAAACGGTACCAAAATTTGGCATTTTAGTCATGTTATGTCTCATTGTATTATTGGCGAAGAGTGTAATATTGGTCAAAATGTAGTGGTTTCTCCACACGTAATTTTAGGAAAAAACGTTAAAGTACAAAACAATGTTTCTATTTATACAGGTGTAATTTGTGAAGACGATGTTTTTTTAGGACCTTCTATGGTTTTTACCAATATAATAAATCCAAGAAGCGCAATAAAAAGAAACACAGCATATCAAAAAACAGTTGTAAAAAAAGGGGCAAGTATTGGTGCAAATGCAACAATCATTTGCGGGAATACTATTGGGGAATACGCTTTTATTGGTGCAGGAGCAGTCGTTACTAAAGAAGTTTTTCCCTACGCCCTCGTTGTTGGTAATCCATCAAAACAAATTGGTTGGGTAAGTGAATTTGGACATACTTTAGAATTTAACGAAAACGGAATTGGAATCTGTAAGGAAAGCAACCAAAAATATCAATTAAAAAACAATACGATCCTAAAATTATAGGATGCTGAAAAAAACAGTTTTTATTTTTTTTAATTGATTGAATGTGCTTTTTTTGTTTGTAAGAGCAAAGAATATTATATATATTCACAATGTGATTTTTTATTAAATCACACTTTTTCTTTTTCATAGCAATTTTTCCCACTCAATTTATTGAGTGGGTTTTTTATTTTGAGGTAAAAGCTCTACAAAAAACATGGTAAAGTCAGATTTATCAAATATCTTTGCAAAGGATTTTATTGAATGAAGACAACAGCGATTACATATAACAAAACAACAGCGAAAGCTATTATTTCAGACTTTAAACAACTGACCAAAGTTGGTTTGTCTTTAAGCGTGGTCTTTTCTTCTGTTGCAGGATATTTATTAGCAATTGATGTGCTCAATTACTTTACCCTTTTTCTTTTAGCTATCGGTGGTTTTTTTATGGTTGGTGCATCAAATGCGTTCAATCAAATTATAGAAAAAGAGACAGATGCTATTATGAAACGTACTCAAAATAGGCCTTTACCAACAGGTAGAATGTCTATTAATGTTGCACTTACCATCGCAATTTCATTCACAATTTTAGGAATTTCAATATTGTATAGCATCAATCCAAAGACCGCTTTGTTTGGTGCAATTTCTATTTTCCTATATACAAGTGCTTATACCCCCCTAAAATCAGTCACTCCCTTGGCCGTTTTTGTAGGAGCAATTCCTGGAGCAATTCCTTTTATGTTAGGCTGGGTTGCGGCAACAAATGAATTTGGAATCGAAGCGGGTTTTTTATTTATGATTCAATTTTTCTGGCAGTTTCCACATTTCTGGGCAATCGGTTGGTTGCAATATGAAGAATACAAGAAAGCAGGGTTCAATATGCTTCCTATGAATACAAAAGATAAAGGAGCCGTAAAACAAATTATTTTTTACACGCTAATTATGATATCCGTATCAATTGCACCTGTTCTTAAATTATCTGGCGCATTTTATATTCATCCTATAACAGCAGTCATTGTTGCTTTATTAGGTATTTATATGTTATATTTTTCGATTAAATTGCATAAAAGTGAAGACAATGTAGACGCTAGAAAATTAATGTTATCAAGTGTTTTGTATATCACCGTAGTGCAGGTTATATACGTAGTAGATAAATTTTTACATTAAAAATGATAGAAAAAAAAACAGTACAAGAAGAGTTAAAGGTAGCTAAGAAAAAAGCAGCAAAACCTATGTTATGGGTTTCTATGATCAGTATGGTGATGTTTTTTGCAGGACTAACAAGTGCTTATGTGCTCAGTATGGAAAGAGATGATTGGGTTACTTTTGATTTGCCACAAGCATTTTATGTAAGTACATTCTTAATTGTTGCAAGTAGTATTACCCTATCACTATCACAAAAATTACTAAAAAAAAACAAAAGACAACTTTCATTATTCTTGGTTGTTATCACTTTATTATTAGGAATCGGCTTTGTGTGGCAACAATATATTGGTTTCAATCAATTGAAAAGTGTTGGCTTGTTTTTTACAGGACCGGAAAGTACCGTTTCCACTTCTTTTATTATAGGAATCACATTTATGCATGTTATTCACTTGTTCGCGGGGCTAATTGTGCTTTTTGTTGTTATTTATAACCATTTTAAATATAAGTACAAACCAAATGATTTACTAGGGTTTGAACTCGGTGCAATCTTCTGGCATTTTGTAGATATACTATGGATTTATCTATTTTTCTTTTTCTACTTTATTAGGTGATGAAAAATAGTTATTTTTGCAAACGAATTAAAAACTAAATTAACAGAGAATATATATGGAAGCAAATATTGCTATACCTTCTGATAGTAAACAAACATGGAACGGTGGCGGAAATAAGCCATTTGGAGCAAGTTATGGTAAAATGATGATGTGG
>CATITK010000106.1 GCA_949545755.1 Polaribacter sejongensis
CGTTCAACTACCGTTAACTGTCGACGAATGCGCCTTACCTGTCGGTGAATGGAAAATTTATTCTTTCAAATTCAATTGCATGCCGCTAAAAAATCCAGTTTTAGGAGAATTTCATCAGACCCTAAATAAAATAACAAAGAAACGGTTGGGGGCAACTAAAAAGTAAAATTAGCACAAAAAAAAAGAGCTGAAAAGAACAGCCCTTTTTAATGTTTCAATACATAAGTCCCCCAACTTATGAATGATTTTAAGAAAAAATCACGAATAATCAAGATAATTATACCTCAAACATAAGTTTAAAATTCAATAAAAAAATAAATTTTCGTTCAACTACCGTTAACTGTCGACGAATGCGCCTTACCTGTCGGTGAATGGAAAAAAAGTGATTCTAAAATTCATCATTTCTTCGATAAATTACCCTTATTGTAAATCGTTGGCTATCTTTTGAATTTTTCGGTTGAATCTTATATTGAAGAAGCACAAAGAATTATTGTCTATTAAAGTAAATTTATTTTTTTAACCAATTCACTCTTTTTTGCTCTGCCAATAGGGATGAGAGTCTTTCCTACCAATACACTATTATTTTGAATATCAACTATTTGAGAAATATTGATGATATAGGATCTATGAATTCTTAAAAATAAATACGAAGGTAATTTATCTTCAATTTTGTTTAATCTTGAATGGACAAGGTAGTTTCTGGCATTTGTTTTAATAATAATATAATCTCCTTTTGCCTTTACAAGATAAATGTCTGGAATATTAATTTTAATAAGCCTTTTTGATATATTAACATATATAAAACTATTATTTCCCTCAACCTTTTCAGAGGCTAGGTCATTATCTTTTAGGAGTTGAATTTTATTGAGTGATTTCTTAAATCTTTCTTTTGTAATAGGCTTCACAATATAATCTACCACACAATCATACTCAAAAGCTTGTATTGCAAAATCTTTATCTGAAGTTGTTAAAATGATTTTTGGTGGCGATTTTAGAGTTTGTATAAAATCAAAGCCAGAGAATGTGGGCATGTGGATGTCTAAAAAAATTAAATCAACATCATTGGCATTAAGATACTTAATAGCATCAATAGCTGAACTAAATTCATCAATTAATAACATCCCTTCTGTTTTGAGAATTAGCTGCTTGATAAGCTGTCTAGCTGTTTTATCGTCATCTATTATTATACAATTCATTCTGCTTTTAGAGTCTTATTAATCTTTTAAATATACGAGAATTTTTTTTAAGACATTTATAAAATCTTGAGATAATTTAATGTCATTTAATTTTAAATCTTTCTCAAAATCAGAAGCTATTTCTAACCCTTTTTTCAACCCTAACATACTAATTTTAAGCTTCATTTTATATACATTTTGAGCCGCTTCTTTGTATTTTTTTTTATTGAAATTTTCATTAAAAAGAGCATAATCTTTTGGTAATTCCTTTTTTAGAAGATTCAAAATATTTTCTTCAAAAGCAACATCACCTGCAGCAATATCTTTAAGGTAATTTAAATTTGGGGTTTCCATTTATTATAAAATACTTTTTTCACCCTGTCAATTTTAAAATTCCTCAGGTTATCTTTTTGATTATAAAATTAAAGGTTTAAATCAAAACATCTATGGTTATATCTAAATTATATAGGATATTTTTTTATATGCGGTTTGTGTTTTTTGTCAATTGGGAAAATTTTATCTCTTTTTTCATCTTTATCTTAAGATAAAGATAAAAAAAAATAGAGAATACAATAAGTATTCTCTATTTTTTTTTATTATTCAAACAGTATTTCTATCTCATTTGGAAATCTTCCATAAACTTAGTCGTATAGTTTCCCGAAATATAATCTGGATGATCCATTAACTGTCTATGGAATGGTATCGTTGTTTTAACTCCCTCTATTACAAACTCATCTAATGCACGTTTCATTTTATTAATTGCTTCCCCTCTTGTTTGGGCTGTAGTAATTAATTTTGCAATCATAGAATCGTAATTTGGAGGAATCATATAACCTGCATATACATGGGTATCAATTCTTACTCCATGACCTCCTGGAGCATGAAAAGTTGTTATTTTTCCAGGAGCGGGTCTAAAATTACTATGTGGGTCTTCAGCATTTATCCTACATTCTATGGAATGCATTTGAGGAAAATAATTTTTACCTGAAATTGGAATACCAGCAGCAACTAAAATCTGTTCTCTAATTAAATCGTAATTTACGACTTCTTCAGTGATTGGATGCTCTACTTGAATTCGCGTGTTCATTTCCATGAAGTAGAAATTTCTGTGTTTATCTACTAGAAATTCTACAGTTCCAGCACCTTCGTATTTTATAAATTCAGATGCTTTTACAGCAGCATCTCCCATTCTCTTTCTTAAGTCATCCGTCATAAAAGGAGAAGGAGTTTCTTCTGTTAACTTCTGATGTCGACGTTGTACAGAACAATCTCTTTCTGATAAATGACAAGCATTCCCGAAAGAATCTCCGACAATTTGAATTTCTATATGCCTTGGCTCTTCAATAAGCTTCTCCATATACATATCATCATTTCCAAAGGCAGCTTTAGATTCATGTCTTGCAGAATCCCATGCATCTTTTAATTCATCTGCTTTCCAGACAGCACGCATTCCTTTACCTCCACCTCCAGCAGAAGCTTTTAGCATTACGGGGTAGCCGGTTTCTAAAGCAACTTTTACACAATCTTCAAAATCTACAATAACACCTTCACTACCGGGAACACATGGAACTCCAGCAGAAATCATTGTCGTTTTGGCATTTGCCTTATCTCCCATTTGGTTGATCATTTCTCCAGTTGCACCAATAAATTTAATATTGTGTTCTTCACACAATTTAGAAAATTTTGCGTTTTCTGATAAAAAACCGTAACCTGGATGGATTGCATCTGCATTTGTGATTTCTGCAGCGGCAATAATATTAGGCATTTTTAAGTAAGATTCTGAACTTGGAGCGGGACCAATACAAACAGCTTCATCTGCAAATCGAACATGCAAGCTTTCTGCATCTGCTGTAGAATAAACTGCAACAGTTTTTATGCCCATCTCCTTACAAGTTCGAATAACACGAAGTGCTATTTCCCCTCTATTGGCAATTAATATTTTTTTAAACATATTTTTCGGCTTTTGGCTAATAGCAATTAATTATAAAATAATGGCTATTCACTAAGATGGATCTACTAAAAATAAAGGCTGATCAAATTCTACAGGAGAAGAATCATCAACTAATATCTTAACTACCTTTCCTGAAATTTCAGATTCTATTTCATTAAATAACTTCATTGCTTCAATCACACAAACGGTATCTCCAACAGAAATTTCAGTTCCTACTTCAACAAAATTTGATTTGTCTGGTGAAGGTCTCCTATAAAATGTTCCAATAATTGGAGATTTAACAGTAATATACTTAGCATCTTCACTTTCTACTTGCTGTGCTGCTGCTTCTGCAGGGGTGTTTTGTACTGCAACAGGAGCTGCAATTTGAGGCACACCTGATACTGGAGCTGCTTGTAAAATTGTTGTTTCTGTTTTACCAGCACCCGTTCTAATTGTAATTTTTACATCTTCCATTTCTAACTTTACCTCGCTAGCGCCAGATTTTGCTACAAATTTTATAAGATTTTGAATTTCTTTAATATCCATACTCATAATTATTTAGTTGTTGTATTTATGAATTATATGCCCATTTTACGTAAGCAGCTCCCCATGTGAAACCACCACCAAATGCAGCAAAAATTAAATTATCTCCTTTTTTTAGTTGCTTTTCGTAATCTGCCAATAAAAGTGGTAAAGTTGCAGAGGTTGTATTTCCATAGTGTTGAATATTCATCATCACTTTTTCTGAGGACACACCGACTCTTTTAGCAGTTGCTTCAATAATTCGTTTGTTCGCTTGATGCGCTACTAACCATTGAATATCTTCTTCTGTAAGATTATTTCTTGTCAACATTTTTGCGGCAACATCTGACATGTTAGAAACAGCATATTTGAAAACAGTTTTTCCTTCTTGATAGACAAAATGTTGGCCATTTTTGACGGTTTCTTCAGATGCTGGTAGTACAGAACCTCCCGCTTCTATTTTTAGGAATTCTCTACCAATACCATCGCTTCTTAAGTATTCATCTTGCAACCCTAATCCTTCTGTATTCGCTTCAAGCAAAGCGGCTCCTGCTCCATCCCCAAAAATAATACAAGTAGTTCTGTCTGTGTAATCTAAAATCGAAGACATTTTATCTGCTCCTATTAATAACACTTTTTTATATCTGCCAGACTCTATATAACTCGCAGCTGTAGACATACCATACAGAAAGCTTGAACAGGCAGCTTGTAAATCATACCCAAAGGCATTCGTTGCTCCTATTTCTGTTGCAACATAAGCTGCTGTTGAGGAAACTTGTAAATCTGGTGTTGCCGTAGCAACAATAACCAAATCGATTTCTTTTGGGTTAACTGATGATTTTTGCAAGAGATCTTGCGCAGACTTTATGGCCATATAACCAGTTCCTAAACCTTTCCCTTTAAGTATTCTTCTTTCCTTTATTCCTGTTCTAGAAGTTATCCATTCGTCATTCGTATCGACCATGGTTTCTAACTCTTTATTTGTTAGAACATATTCGGGAACATATTTCCCAACTGCTGTAATTGCTGCAGTGATTTTAGTCATAATTTTTGGTTATTTTCCATATGATTATAAAAAATCAAAAGTAGTGAAATTTATTTCACTTTTTCAAGTAAAAATGATCAAAAAAGACAGTTTTTGGTTAAAAAACGCAAAAAAACCCTCAAACTATGAGGGTTTTTATAACTTTTTAACTTTTTCTCTATGCTTCTGCCGTTGCAGATTCTAATACTATTTGTCCTCTATAGTATAATTTACCTTCGTGCCAGTGCGCTCTATGGTATAAATGCGACTCTCCTGTTGTAGGGTCTGTTGCTATTTGCTGAGAAGCAGCTTTATAATGTGTTCTCCTTTTGTCTCTTCTGGTTTTGGAAATCTTTCTCTTAGGATGTGCCATTTTATGTCTTTTTTTCTGTTATTAGATTCTTTAATTTATCCCACCTTGGGTCTGTATTTTCTATCGTTTTTTCTTCTTTAATTTGTAATCCACTTAAAATATCTAATGCTTCAGAATTCATCGTTCCATCTACTACGTTTGGATGAATTCTTTTATTTGGAACGGAGAGTACAATCAGTTCGTAAATAAATTGGGCAACATTAAATTCGTAAGCTTCATGAGGCAAAATTAAAACCTCCTCATTCTCATCATTAAATTCTGATCCAAATTTTACAACTAAAGGTAAAACTGCTTGAATATTTTGATTATAAAGTTCGTTTGATACATCACAAGGTACTTCTACAGTTCCTTTTCCTGTAAAAGTTAATTCGAACAATGTACTTTTCTTTATAAAATTTAATGACACTTTAACAGATGAACTTTCAAATTCATCATAATTAAAGGCTTCAAAGAACGTATTATCAATATGATACTCAAATAAATGAACTCCCTCCTTTAATCCTACAAACGGTATGTTGAATTTCTTTAAGTCTTTCATTACCAAACATCAATTAAGCGTGCAAAGATATAAAAAATTATTATTTCACACGCTGTTCTTTTAAAAGTTTTTTACTTTACTAAAAGTGGGTTTTTTGACAACTCTTTATAAGCTGTTTTGGTTTTGAAAATTTGAATCCCAGCAAACAATGCTTCCTTAAAAGAAGAGGGGTTTGCAATGTTTTTTCCTGCGATATCAAAACCTGTACCATGATCTGGAGATGTTCTAATTTCACTTAGACCTGCTGTGTAATTTACTCCATTACCAAACGACAAGGCTTTAAAAGGTGCCAATCCTTGATCGTGATAGGTTGCTAAAACACCATCAAATTGCTTGTAGGTTTCCGAACCAAAGAAACCATCTGCGGCATAAGGTCCAAAAACCAACTTGCCTGTTGCCGTAATCTCTTCAATGGTCGGTTTTATAATTTCATCATCCTCTGCCCCAATAACCCCTTTATCTCCACAATGTGGATTCAAAGCTAAAACCGCAATTTTTGGCTTATTGATACCAAAATCCTCAACAAGAGACGTGTACATCGTGTTTACTTTTTCTTTAATCAAAGAAGGAGTTATTGCTGCGGCTACTTTAGAGATAGGAATGTGTCCCGTTAAGAGTCCTATTCTTAATACATCTGTCATTAAAATCATCAAACTTTTTCCTTCAAGTTTGTCTTCTAAATATTCTGTATGTCCCGGAAAATTGAAAGTATCTGATTGAATGGTTTCTTTATTTATGGGTGCCGTTAATAAAATATTTATTTTTTTATCTCTCAAATGAGCAACGGCAATTTCTAACGATTTTGCTGCATAGCTTCCCGATTCCTTTGTTGCTTTTCCCAACGTGACAGCAACCTCTTCTTTCCAAATATTTAATACATTAATTTTTTGGTGGTTTATTTGGTTAAGAGATGAAATTCCGTGCACCAGAGTCTCTAAGTTTAATGCTTTTTTGTGATAAGAAACCACTTTTGTACTCCCAAAAATAACAGGCGTACAAAAATCCAACATCCTTTTATCTTCAAAGGTTTTTAGAATTACCTCTATACCGATCCCATTTAAATCTCCTATTGAAATACCAACTATTATTTTATTAGATTTATCCATAGTAACTCTTGTATTATTCCTATTTTTGAATATTACAAAAGTAATTAAATTTTACAGATATGTTTACAGGAATAATAGAAACACTTGGTACAATTACAAACATTGCTAAAGAGCAAGACAACGTTCATTTAACAGTGAGAAGTAATTTTACAAACGAACTAAAGGTAGACCAGAGTGTTGCGCACAATGGCGTATGTTTAACCGTGGTTCGAATTGAAAATGACACTTATACTGTAACAGCAATTAAAGAAACATTAAATAAAACGAATATTAGTCGTTTGGCGCTAGCGGATTCTGTTAACTTAGAAAGAGGCATGAAATTAGGAGATCGACTGGACGGACACCTTGTACAAGGGCATGTCGACCAAACAGCTACTTGCACAGCTATTCTGCAAGAAAACGGAAGCACCATTTTTACCTTCACCTATGATGCTTCTAAAAATAATATTACAATAGAAAAAGGTTCTGTAACAGTAAATGGTGTGAGCCTAACTGTAATCAACTCCAAACAAAATGAATTTAGTGTTGCCATTATCCCTTATACTATTGAAAACACTACTTTTAAAGACTTGAAATTAAAGGACGTTGTCAATTTAGAATTCGATGTTATTGGAAAATATGTGAGTAGAATTACCAATGCCTAATTTTTTATTCAGTAAGAAAGCTTCTAAATTACAGGACACCCTATAGAAGATCGCTTTTTATTCTTGTACTTCTTTGAGTGGTTTTTCACTAAGGTTATAAATGGAAAGAATTAAGAGACCGAATAAAACACTCGATATTATTAAAACAACATTGGTCAGCCCAGCGACACCAAAAGAAAGTCTTATTAAAATAGTACAAATTATAAATCCCGTATTCCTAATAATTTTCGTGTAACTTTCTGTGTATTGAAAAGAAAGTAACAAGATAAATACATCTGTTAGAATAAGAATCGAGAAAAATTCATTATAAAAAACCGCATTTATATTTTCAGTAATAACTCCTGAATAGACATCGAAACACCAATTAAAAGCGGTCGTGAATGAGATGATTATCAACAGTAAAAACAGCACTAAACTTATTGCTTTTTTTGAAGTCACAAAACTTTCAACGTTGGGATGTGCACATTTTTTTGGCGACAGCTGACGACTCTTGTTAAAAAGATAGATTAAATAATATAAAATCAATACGCCCAAAACATCATAAATTAACTGCACATTGGCAGGTGTAGAAAACCATGCGGCTTTGAGATCTATTTTTGGAATGTCTGCAAAGATTCTCCGAATTAATATCAATGAAATAATTTCAAATTGTTTTAAAACAGAAGTTGTAAAAGAACGCGGCAGATTGACGACCAGCAGGTAAATCTCGTAAATCAAGATGATTGTAAAAGGGGTATAAATTGCCGAAATAGGATTGTTTAACAAATCCGTTTCAAAAGGAATCGTAAACAATTCAAACTTTTTTCCGTAAATAAGAAGCAAATGCGCTATGAACCCAATAATGGAAATCCATAAGGTTGCTTTTTCAATATTTTTTTTAACTGCTTCAGAAAAAATCTTATCGTATATGTATTCTACTTTTTCTTGCAGATTTCTCATTTTATTTTGATAAAAAATTAATAATTCACAATATAGGTAAATAAATTTAAGTGTATTCACATTTTTCAAGAAAGCATTGGTCAGATATTTTTAAAGCACTCCCTTTAATTTTAAAAACTAGCAGCAACTGAAATAACGAATGAAGGACTGAGAGGTAATTGATGTCTCAAACACAGCAGCAGTATTTAAAAAAATACTACAGAAAAAATTACAGCAAACGGATTCTAATATAGTGTGTCTGATTGAAGGTGATATCAAAATACACTCCATGAACAGAAAAGAAATGACACAGATAGCGCAATTTATTCCACATAAAAATAGGTTTTAAACGATTGCACAAATAGAACTGTTTCATTTCGAAATTTTAAGGAGGTTGTATAATTGACGGAGCGATTGCGGCTGATTTAGATTTCTCACATTTAGTACCACTATTCAACCCCAACAATATTCATTCTACATCAAATACTTACATAATAATTGTAATAATAAATTACTTGAATACAGGTTCTATTACCAAGCTACAGAAAGCTATGGGACATTCCTCTATAAATGTGAGTTTAACCTACTTAAGAGGTTTAGAAATAGCAGAATTGAAAGAGGAAGATATTCCAAACATAAAAACCCCTGCTAAAAGCAAGGGCTTGTATTAAATTGATAAATTGACAAATAACTAAAAAGCCCGAACAGCACGCACAGAGACTGTGCTGAACTTATTGTAGGCATTGTGACTACCACCACCACTGAAGAAATTCTGACCCCACGCGAGACCGGCAGTGAACTCCGTAGAACTCCAGTAGACAGGACTAAATTCAGTAAACACAGAGACAGCCTCTAAAATTGTTCTATTATCATACATTTCATTTAACTCCTTGGCACTTGGTAAAAACCATTGTGCACCTAAAGACCTTGCCGCTAAAGCAGCGGGAGCAGTAGGGCAATCATTTAGTATAGCATTCGTGTTACTAACACCATCTCCTATTTCTGCACCAAA
>CATITK010000107.1 GCA_949545755.1 Polaribacter sejongensis
ATCTTTTGAAGGTAATTCCGACTTGCCCATTAAATATAAATCTACTTGTCTTGCGGCTTCTCTACCTTCTGATATTGCCCAAACAATTAAAGATTGTCCACGACGCATATCTCCAGCAGTAAAAATATTTGGAACATTCGTTTGGTATTTTCCATAAGTAGCCTTATAGTTTGAACGAATATCTCTATCAATTCCTAATTTATCTGCCAAGGTGCTCTCTGGACCTGTAAAACCAAGAGCTAGTAGCGCCATATCACAAGGCCATGTCTTTTCAGTACCTGCTACTTCAATTAGCTCTGGTCTTTGTCCAGGAACCATTTTCCATTCCACATTCACTGTCTTTAAAGCGATTAATTTTCCACTTTTATCTTTTACAAATTCCTTGGTGTTGATCAACCAGTTACGTTTTGCACCTTCTTTGTGAGAAGAAGATGTTTTTAATTGTAAGGGCCAAAAAGGCCATGGAGTTGTTGGAGAACGGTGTCCTGGAGGTTTTGGCATGATTTCAAAATTAACTACAGATTTTGCTCCATGTCTATTTGAGGTACCAATACAATCGGAACCCGTATCTCCTCCACCAATAACAATAACATCTTTATCAGTTGCCATTATTTGGTCTTTTACTTCTTTACCAAATAATACCTTTGTTTGTTGTGTTAAAAAATCCATTGCCTGTACAACACCATCGGCATCAATACCAGGAGTTGGTAAGCTACGTTTTTCTGTTGCACCACCACATAAAACAATACTATCAAATGCTTTTAAGTCTTTAACATCATAATTCACACCAACATTGACGTTCGTTTTGAAGATGATTCCTTCTGCTTCTAGAATAGCAACCCTTCTTTCGATGATTCCTTTTTCCATTTTAAAGTTAGGAATTCCATAGCGTAACAGACCACCAACTTCATCATCTCTTTCAAAAAGAGTTACGGTATGACCCGCTCTATTTAATTGTTGTGCTGCTGCTAAACCTGCAGGTCCAGAACCAATAACTGCAATTGTTTTTTGAGTTCTGTTTTTTGGAGGTTGAGGTTTTATCCAGCCTTCTTTAAAAGCCCGTTCTACAATGCTTTTTTCGATATTTTCAATAGAAACTGGGTCTTCAATAATACCTAACACACATGCTTGTTCACATGGAGCAGGGCATAAGCGGCCAGTAAATTCTGGAAAATTATTTGTCGAATGTAATATCCATGAAGCTTTTTGCCATTCTCCCTGATGTACCATGTGATTGAAATCTGGAATTAGATTTCCTAAAGGGCAACCACTATGACAAAAAGGAATTCCACAATCCATACAACGTGAGCCCTGTTTTGTTATTTCCTTTTCTGAAAGAGGAACGGTAAATTCTTTATAATTTTTTACACGATCTTTTACAGAAGTATACGTTTCATCCTGTCTTTCAAATTCTTTAAATCCTGTTATTTTTCCCATGACATTATGCTATTGTTAATTCTTCAAACATTGGTTCTTCTGTTTTTAAACGCTCTAAAGCACGCTTGTATTCCGTTGGCATCACTTTTACGAAGTTGTTCAAACTTGTATCCCATTCGGCTAACAAATCAGCACCTTTTTTACTATCAGTATATAAAACGTGTTTCTCTATTGTTGCTTTTAAACCCGCGGCATCTTCTTTAGAAATATCTTCAAACTCGATAGTTTCTGTATTACAAAGACCGTTGACAAACTTATTCTCTAGGTCGTATACATAAGCAATTCCACCGCTCATACCTGCAGCAAAATTCCTTCCTGTTTTACCTAATACAATAACTTCACCACCTGTCATATATTCACAGCAGTGATCTCCAACACCTTCAACAACTGTTGTTGCTCCAGAATTACGAACAGCAAAACGTTCTCCTGCAATTCCATTAATATATGCGGATCCAGATACGGCTCCAAACAAACAGACATTACCAACAATAATATTTTCATCTGCTAAAAAGTCTGCTTTCGCTGGCTTTTTTACAATTAATTTTGCACCTGACAACCCTTTTCCTAAGTAATCATTTGTATTCCCATCAAGAATAAATGTTAATCCATGTGCTCCAAAAGCACCAAAACTTTGCCCAGCAGAACCTGTAAAATTGATGTTTAATGTATCTTCAGGCAAACCGATGTGGCCATAAATTTTTGAAATCTCGTTACTTACAATTGCTCCAACTGTACGATTTGTGTTTTTTATTGGATAGTTTAACACCATTTGTTCTTTTCGATACAAAGCTCGATGAGAGTCTTTTAGGATCGTAAAGTCTAAAACATCTTCTAAATTATGATCTTGACTTTCTGTATTTTTAACAGTTTTACTTTTGTAACCTGTTGGCCTGTGCAAAATACTTGATAAATCTAATCCTTTCGCTTTGTAATGTTTGATCGCTTTATTAGAGTTAATCTTATGTGTTTGACCCACCATTTCATCTAAGGTTCTGAAACCAAGTTGCGCCATAATTGCTCTTAACTCTTCAGCAATGTAAAAGAAGAAGTTAATTACGTGTTCTGGAGTTCCTTTAAAGTTTTTACGCAAGTCTTTATCTTGTGTAGCAATACCAACTGGACATGTGTTTAGATGACATTTACGCATCATAATACAACCAGAGGCAACAAGAGGAGCGGTCGCAAAACCAAACTCTTCAGCACCTAACAAAGCTGCGATTGCAACATCTCTACCTGTTTTTAATTGTCCATCGCATTCTACCACAATTCTACTTCGTAAATCATTCATTACCAAAGTTTGTTGTGCTTCTGCCAAGCCAAGTTCCCAAGGTAATCCTGCATGTTTTAATGAAGTTAAAGGAGAAGCTCCTGTACCTCCATCATAACCAGAAATTAATACCACATCTGCTTTTGCTTTTGCAACACCTGCTGCGATGGTACCAACACCTACTTCAGAAACTAATTTTACATTAATTCTCGCTTCGCGATTGGCATTTTTTAAATCGAAAATTAGTTGTGCTAAATCTTCAATAGAATAAATATCATGGTGTGGAGGAGGAGAAATCAATCCTACAAAAGGGGTTGAATTTCTTGCCGCCGCAATCCATGGTAAAACTTTATAGCCAGGTAATTGACCACCTTCACCAGGTTTTGCTCCCTGTGCCATTTTTATTTGAATCTCCTTTGCATTGGTCAAGTAATGAGAAGTGACCCCAAAACGACCTGATGCTACTTGTTTAATTGCCGAGTTTCTGCTATCACCATTGGTGTCTTTTTGGAAACGTCCTCTGTCTTCACCGCCTTCACCAGAATTAGATTTTCCACCAATACGGTTCATTGCGATCGCTAAGTTCTCGTGTGCTTCTCTAGAAATAGATCCATAAGACATTGCACCAGTTTTAAAACGCTTTACAATATCTGTCCAAGGCTCTACTTCTTCTAAAGGAATCGGATCGAGATTATCAAACTGAAACAAACCACGAATTGTCATTAAGTTTTCTGCTTGTTCGTTGATCGATTTTGCATACACATCATAACTTGCTTGATCACTTAATCGAACCGCTTGTTGTAGTTTTGAAATCGTTGTTGGATTCAATAAATGGCGTTCACCATTTCTTCTCCATCGATATTCTCCGCCAACATTTAAACCTAAGTTTTTGTCAATTTGATTGTCTGGATATGCTTGTTTATATCTTTGGTCAATTTCTTTTTCAATTTCATATAAACCAATACCTTCTATCCTAGAAGCTGTATATGGAAAATATTTTTCTACAAATTGAGAATTGAAACCTACAATTTCAAATATCTGAGAACCTCTGTAAGAATGTAACGTAGAGATTCCAATTTTGTTCATTACTTTTAAAAGTCCTTTCCCAATAGCCGTATTAAAATTATCAACAGCCTTTTGCTCATCCATGCCAGTGATGAAACCTTCTTTTACTTGCATTCTAATAATTTCGTTTACCATATATGGATTGATGGCACTTGCGCCATAACCAAATAAAGTAGCAAAATGATGTGGCTCACGAGGTTCTGCTGATTCAATAATAATATCGAAAAAAGAACGCTTGCGCAAGCGGTTTAGTTGATGATTTACAAAAGAACAAGCTAATAATACAGGAATTGGAGCAAACTCTTGGTTTACACCTCTGTCTGAAAGAATAATAATGTTGTTTTTATTTTCAATCGCTTTTTCTATTTGAATGACAATAGAATCTAATGCATCTTCCAGTCCATTCAAACCTTTTGCTTTCGGATATAAAATCTCTATCGTTTCAGCCTTGAAACTTTCAACATCAATATTTCTAATTCTTTCTAAATCGATATTTGAAATAACAGGATTCTGAATACGTAACTTTCTACATTGTCTGTCCGTAATACTAAAAATGTTTCTATCTTTTCCTAAATTTAAACTGATGTCCGTCACAATTTCTTCACGAATACCATCCAAAGGAGGGTTTGTAACTTGGGCAAATAATTGTTTAAAGTAGTTTGAAATTAATTGAGGTCTGTCAGATAAAACAGCAAGGGGAGTATCAATTCCCATCGATGTTAAAGCTTCTTTTCCAACTTGTGCCATCGGGGTAATTACCTCCTGAATATCTTCAAAAGTATAATTAAATAAACGCTGACGTGTTTTAATATCAATGGTTTCTATAGGACATGTTTCGTTGGTTTGGGGAACATCTTTTAAATGCAAGCGAGTTTTGTCTAACCATTCCTGATAAGGTCTTTCAGAAACAATCTTACTTTTTATTTCTTCATCTTGAATAATTCTTCCTTCATTCATGTCTACCAAGAACATTTTTCCTGGCTCTAATCTTCCGTGTTCTTTTACATCTTCTGGAGCTACTTCTACAACACCAATTTCTGAAGACATAATTAAACTACCACTTTTGGTAACAGTATATCTAGAAGGTCTTAAACCATTTCTATCTAATAAAGCGCCAATGTAATCTCCATCTGTAAACGGTACAGAAGCAGGCCCATCCCAAGGCTCCATAATACACCCATTGTATTCATAAAAAGCTTTACGCTCTTTAGACATGGTTTTATGTTTTTCCCAAGCTTCAGGAATCATCATCATCATGATTTCTGGTAATGAACGCCCCGTGTGGGTTAATAATTCTACGACCATATCCATGGATGCAGAATCTGATTTTCCAGGTAAAATAATTGGAAAGAGTTTGTCTATTTGCGGTCCAAAAACATCACTTTTCATGATTTCTTCCCGAACACGCATTCTACTTACATTACCACGTAAAGTGTTAATTTCTCCATTCTGACACATGTGTCTGAAAGGCTGCGCTAACTCCCAAGTGGGCATTGTATTGGTAGAAAAACGTTGGTGCACCAATGCCAAACGTGTCACTAAATCTATTTCTTGTAAATCTTTATAATAAGGACCAATATCTTCAGGCATTATAATACCTTTATATATAATCGTGGTGATTGATAAACTTGGAATATAAAAATAATCACTTTCAGAAATTTTAGATTTTCTGATCGTATGTTCTGCTATTTTTCTAGCAGCATATAATTTAGCTTTAAAAGTAGCTTCATCAATTTCATCTGTTTTACCAATAAATAATTGTTCTATGTTTGGTTCTGATGCTAAAGCGATTTCTCCTAATTGAGTAGGATCTACAGGGACGACTCTCCACCCTAAAACGGCAAGTCCTTGTGTTTTTAATTCGTTTTCAAACGTAGTTTTACAATAATTGTATTGATTTGATGTTTTTGGAAGGAATACCATTCCAACAGCATATTCTCTTTGATCAGGAATCGTGAAATCACACACGCGTTTAAAATAAGCATGAGGAATATCTATTAATAAACCAGCACCATCACCTGTCTTTCCATCTGCACTAACACCCCCTCTATGCTCTAGTTTTACTAGTATTTCTAGCGCATCATGTATAATTTTATTTGTCTTTTCACCATTCAAATTACAGATAAAACCAGCACCGCAATTCTCATGTTCAAACTCTGGTAAGTATAGTCCTTGTTTCTTCATATTCTATTCAATTATATTTACAAAAATATGGCTTTTATTAAAAATAGCTTAGTAATTAGATTGTTTTAATGTGATTTTTATGATGAAAACAATAAACTGATTGAAAAAGATAATTTTTGATAATCAAAACCTTTTTTAATTATCAAATTCATAAAACGCAAAAAGAGTCTGTAAATTTGACATTTACAGACTCTTTTTAGTACCTATTTAAGATGTTTAGTGCTCGTTCAAACGGAAGTCTGAATAAGCATCCATACCATGTTCGTGGGAGTCTAAACCTTCTAATTCTTCTTTTTCACTTACTCGAATACCTATTGTTTTCTTAAGCGTAAAGATAATTAGGAAAGATGTGATGATACAAAAAGCTGCATAACATGCGACCCCTGTTAGTTGTATCAAAAAAGTATGTTCTGGGTTGGTAGAAAAGAGGCCAACAGCCAACGTTCCCCAGATACCACAAATTAAATGCACTGCAATTGCTCCAACAGGATCATCTAGTTTAATAGTGTCTACAAAGGCAACAGCAAATACGATTATGGTTCCTGCGATTGCGCCAATAATAATAGCACTCTCAGGTGTCATGACATCTGCACCTGCAGTGATACCGACTAAACCTCCTAAAATACCATTTAAGAACATTGTTAAATCTAAGTTTTTGTATTTAAGAAAGGAGACAAGTGCGGCTACAACACCACCTGCAGCTGCTGCCAAACAAGTAGTTACAAGTGTTAGTGATGTTAATTCTGGGTCTGCAGATAAAACAGAACCTCCATTAAATCCAAACCATCCTAGCCAAAGAATTAAAACCCCAGCAGTTGCTAAAGGTATATTGTGACCCGGGATTGCTTGTGCAATGCCATTTTTAAATTTCCCAATACGAGAACCAAGTAACCAAACAGCGACTAAAGCTGCCCAACCTCCAACAGAGTGAACTAATGTAGAGCCTGCAAAATCATAGAATCCCATTTGGTCTAAAAATCCACCACCCCATTTCCATGAACCAGCGATAGGGTATACGAGTCCAACATAGAGTACTGTAAAAATCATGAATGATCCAATTTTCATTCGTTCAGCAACAGCTCCAGAAACAATCGTTGCGGCAGTAGCAGCAAACATTCCTTGAAATAAAAAATCTGTCCACCAAGTATATCCTCCATCAGCATAAGCTGCAGTCATTCCATTTTCTGGAGGTGTAATTCCAAATCCTGCGAAATCTAAAACTCCTGCGGAACCTTCTGCGAATCCAGGGTACATTAAGTTGAAACCGCCGATGTAGTATAAAAGTAATCCTACGGTTATGATAAAAATGTTTTTAAATAAAATGTTGATGGTGTTTTTTTGTCTTGTTAAACCAATCTCCAAAAATGCAAATCCTGTATGCATAAAGAAAACGAGTGCTGTACAGATCATCATCCATACATTGTTTGTAGTTAGTAACTCCATAATTAAGTTTGTAGTAGTTTAAGTTTAGTTTAATGTTTCTCCGCCTTTTTCTCCAGTTCTGATTCTATAAGCTTCCGTAATGTCGCTCACAAAAACTTTTCCATCACCGACCTCTCCTGTAGAAGCCGCTTCAATAATTGTTTTAACGGTAATTTCTTCAAAAGCATCATTTACAACAATGGCAATATGTCTTCTCTGAATATCGCTAGTGCTATAGCTAATTCCTCTATAAACATGTCCTTCTTTTTCATTGCCAATACCGGTTACATCCCAGTATGAGAAAAAGGTAACACCCACTTTTTGTAAAGCTTCCTTTACGGCACCGTATTTAGATTTTCTGATCGTCGCTTCTATTTTTTTCATTTTATCGTATTTATTATTATTATTATTAGTTAGTCGCGAAATTAGTGAAAAATTTCTATCGCTGAAAAATCACACAACCCAAATTGGGTTGTGTGATTTTAGTAATCAACTAATAAAAACTTTTCTTAATTTTCTAATTCTCTTTCTCTTTTACCTGGGTATGCGATAGAACCGTGTTCAGAAATATCTAAACCTTCGATTTCTACTTCTTTACTTACTCGTAAACCTATCGTTGCTTTTAATATTCCAAGAACAATAAAAGATAAGGCAACAGCCCATACAGCATAAGCTAAAACTCCGATTGCTTGTGCGCCTAATTGAGCAGCACCACCACCGTTGAATAATCCAATACCTGTATCACCATCTACACCCCAAAGACCAATTACTAAAGTACCCCAAGCACCGGCAACACCGTGTACAGAAGCAGCTCC
>CATITK010000108.1 GCA_949545755.1 Polaribacter sejongensis
TAGTGAACTTCGCAATGGAATTTATCATCTTAAAGTGATGACCGATTATGGAGCCTACCATAAAAAAATTGTTAAAAATTAACTTATGCTGATTTATAGATAAGTTTTTCTATTTTTACAGATATAAATAATTGATCACTTGATTTCTATAACTTCCTCAGAAAATAAAAAAATTTATTTTGCATCAGACCAACATCTTGGTGCGCCAACTCTAGCAGCTAGTCTTCCTCGTGAAAAAAAGTTTGTTGCTTGGTTAGATGAAATTAAAAAAGATGCAGCAGCCATTTTTTTACTAGGCGATTTATTCGATTTCTGGTTTGAATATAAAACAGTTGTTCCTAAAGGTTTTGTAAGAGTTCTAGGAAAATTAGCTGAAATTAGAGACGCTGGCATTCCTATTTACTTTTTTGTAGGGAATCATGATTTATGGATGCAGGATTATTTTGAAAAAGAACTCCAAATTCAAATTTTTCACGCTCCACAAGAATTCCTCCTCAATGATAAAAAATTTCTAATTGGTCATGGAGATGGTTTAGGTCCTGGAGACATGGGCTATAAACGTATGAAAAAAGTATTTACGTTTCCTTTATTTAAATGGCTCTTTAGTTGGTTGCATCCAGACCTAGGAGTTCGTTTTGGGCAGTATATGTCTGTAAAAAATAAATTGATTTCTGGTGAGGAAGATGCAAAATATTTAGGTGATGAAAACGAATGGTTAGTGTTATATTGTAAAAAGAAACTAACAAGACAACATTACGATTACTTTATATTTGGTCATAGACACCTTCCTTTAGAAATAAAATTACAAGAAAACAGCACCTATATAAATACAGGTGACTGGATTCAGTATTTTACCTACGCTGAATTTGATGAAAATATGCTTTCCTTAAAAAAATTAGATTCTTAAGTATTGGAAGCGCCATTTAATTTCCTAATGCTGAAATAAATTTTTTTATTTTTTCAACGCCTTCAAAAATATTTGGGGTAGTTGTTTTTATAAAGTCTACATCTATTTCTGCAACAGAATTAAAGGCTTTCATCACTTTTTCACCATCAAAATCTACAAAAGCAATTCTAAAAAATAATGCCTCTTGGTCAAAACCAAAATCTACGCCTGGTAACATCGCAAACTGATAATTTTCTAAAACATAATTTGACAAATCGGAACTTGTCGTAATTCCTAGCTTGGCAATTTGCTCTTTATGCTTATTGAAGCCTATGGTCATATAAAAAGCCCCTCTGGACTTTGTACATTGAATATCGATCGCAGAAAGTTCTTTATAAATAAATTCGGATAGCGTTTTTAAAATTTTAGCAGAATCTGCAACGTATTGCTGCATACTTGCATCATAGGTATATGCTTTTAAGGCTGCAAATTGAATGGGTGAAGAAACACAACTAAATGTTTCGCTAAAAAGCGATTTATAGACGTTTTGTAATTCCTGCATCTCATCGGGCAGCATCATGTATCCCAGACGGTATCCACCAGCAGAAAACACTTTACTTAAACCTCCAAAAACAATTGTTTTTTCTGGGTAATACTTCGAAATACTTGGTGAAGAAGTTGCTGAGAAATGAAGCTGAGAATAAATTTCATCAGAAAAAACAAGGACATTGTATTTTCTACAAACAATAGCAAGCGCTTTGTATTCTTCTTCTGTATACACAGCTCCTGTAGGATTATTTGGTGAATTTAAAATTAAGATTTGTTGTTTTTTAGGAGCTACTTTTTTGAAAAAAGCGGCTAAACTTTCGGCGGTTAATTTAAAATCATCTTCAAAATTGGTTTCAAGAATACGGTATTTTCCACCTTTGGACTGAATTTGTGGTACATAACTCACCCAACTCCCTTTAGGAATCAAAAAATCACCTTCAAAAATTAATATCGATTGGTACAGTAATTCCTTACTGCCAGGTCCTATAAAAATAGCTTCCTTTTTAGTCGTTATATTTTGATGTTTTTTTAAGAACAACACAATCTGTGCTCTCAATTTTTCTAAACCTGCAACGGGTAAATAATGATTGTTTGCTGCATTTTCTTTTAATGCAATAACAATACTTGAATGAATTGGAAAAGGGGATTGCCCAAAACCAAAATGACTTATTTTTTTACCTTGTTTTCTTAACTCCTTTACCTTTTCATTGATTAAAAGTGTCGCTGATTGTTTTAAAGATGCAATGTTTTTATTAATCATATTATTAAATTTTATAAGCTAAAAAATAAATGAAAAAAAGCGGCAAAATTTTGCCGCTTTCTTTTCATTTATAATAAAACTTGGTTTCTTCTATAAAGAAAAGTTTAACCTTGCGAAAACATATCTTCCTGTAAACCCAAATTGAGAGGTTCTTCTAGAATATGGAAAAGAAGCATTCGATTGACTTCCTTCTCTATTTTCATCTGGATATACATCTAATAAATTATTTGCTCCAATAGATATGGATAAACTTTCAGATATATTATTTGAGATTATTAAATCAGTAATAATCTTTCCTGCATAAATCGCATCATTATTTACCGTAGCACCACTAACTCTTGCTTGACCTGAAAACTCATCTGGATCTGTTACTTCTCCAAAATAAACATTTCTTAATAAGAATGTCCAGTTATCGTTATAAAGCGTATGTGTTAAATTTAATTTAGTTCTAGGTTGTGCAATTGTTAAAAATGCTTCTTCTTGACCATCAAAAAAGTCACTACTTAAACCAGCATCAGCAATTAAATTAGGCACATTAATGTTTGTAATCTCTGTTTTTGAGAAAGTTGCCGACAAGCTATTGTTCAGTTCAAAATCCTTGAATGCATCAAATTTATATCCAGCAACAACATCAATACCTTGATTTTTAGTATCAATAGCATTTGCTAAAAACTGAGCCTTTCCTGCTCCTGCAGCATTAAAAATAGATGTTAAGACTGGGTCTCCACCATTGTCAAATTTACCTGAAAGAACAATTCGATCATCAATTGAAATTTGATATGCATCAACAGTTATTGTTAAACCGCCTACTTTACCAGTAAATCCTAAACTTACACTTTGAGACGTTTCTTCTTTTAGTTTCCCTATTTTCAATAAACTTGCTGCTTGGCTATCGTTCGTAAACAAGCCTACTTGTTCTGCAACACCTGCTGCATTAAAAACGGTACTACTTCTACTAAAGAATTGTTGGTGTAAAGAAGGAGCTCTAAATCCTGTATTTACAGCACCTCTTACAGAAAAATTATCAGATAATTTCA
>CATITK010000109.1 GCA_949545755.1 Polaribacter sejongensis
ATTGGTCGTATGGGAAAACCTGAAGAAATAGCAAACCTTGCACTCTATTTATGCAGTGATGAAGCTTCATTTATAACAGGTACAAACTTTCCTATTGATGGAGGATTTGTTACGTTGAATGGAAATTAAATAAATAATAAAAGATGTAAAAATGAAATTAATAAGATTCGGAACAGAAGAAAACGAAAAACCAGGAATTCAATTAGAAGATAAACGTTTAGATGTAAGTGCATTTGGAGAAGATTACAACGAAAAATTCTTTGAAACAAACGGGATAGAACGTTTAAAATATTGGATAAAAACGAACGAAAGCAATTGTCCCATAATTGATGACGTAGTTCGTTTAGGTTGTCCTATTACAAGACCTTCTAAAATTGTTTGCGTTGGTTTAAATTATGCGAAACACGCAGCAGAAGCAGGAATGAAAGTGCCTGATGAGCCTGTTTTATTCTTTAAGTCTACCACTGCAATTGTGGGTCCTAATGATGATGTTGTAATTCCTAAGAATAGTGAAAAAACAGACTGGGAAGTAGAATTAGCAATCGTAATTGGTAAAAAAGCATCGCATGTTTCTTTAGAAAATGCAGAAGATTATATTGCAGGTTATGTTTTACATAATGATGTTTCTGAACGTGCTTTTCAAATTGAAAAAGAAGGACAATGGTGTAAAGGAAAAGGTTGTGATACTTTTGCTCCTTTAGGCCCATTTTTAGCAACTAAAGATGAAATAAAAGATCCTAACAACCTGCACTTGTGGTTGGAAGTTAATGGCGAACGTTTGCAAGATTCTTCTACATCAGATTTTATTTTTAACGTACAAGAAGTTGTATCTTACATCAGTCAGTATATGACTTTATTACCTGGTGATGTTATTTCTACAGGAACGCCATTTGGTGTTGGTTTAGGTTTCCATCCGCCAAAATACTTAAAGCCAGGAGATGTCATGCGTTTAGGTATTGAAGGATTGGGTGTTTCAGAACAAAAAACAGTAGGCTACCTATAAATGAAAATAGACGCACATCAACATTTTTGGCAATACAATCCGCAACGTGATACGTGGATTAATGAAGAAATGAATGTACTTAAACACGATTTTTTACCTGAAAATCTGCTACCAGTATTACAACAACATCAATTTGATGGATGTGTAGCTGTACAAGCTGATACTTCAGAAAAAGAAACAACATTTTTATTAGAATTAGCAAAAGATAATGCTTTTATAAAAGGCGTTGTTGGTTGGCTAGATTTGTGTACTGAAAATATTGATGTGCGTCTACACCATTTTTCAAAATATAAAAAACTAAAAGGATTGCGGCATATTGTGCAAGCAGAACCAGATGGTTTTATGCTTCAAAAAGAATTTCAACGCGGTATTTCTGCATTAGAAAAATATGATTTTACGTATGATATTTTAATATTTCCGCATCAATTAGAAGAAGCAATTGAATTGGTTAGCAAATTTTCGAAGCAAAAATTTATTTTAAATCATTGTGCTAAACCTTACATTAAAGACAATAAAATCACTATTTGGAAAAAGAATATCGAAAAATTAGCTCGTTTTAAAAATGTCGCTTGTAAGATATCAGGTTTAACTACAGAAGCCAATTGGAATTCTTGGAATAAAAAAGAGATTCAACCTTATCTTGATATAGCTTTTAAAGCCTTCGAAAACGATCGCTTACTTTTTGGAAGCGATTGGCCAGTAAGTTTATTAGCTGGCAATTACACAGAAACTGTTGGACTTATTGAAAATTATATTCAACAATTTTCTAAAACGGCACAGCAACAAATAATAGGATTAAATGCCATAAATTGGTATAACTTAAAAGATTAAATTATGGATTTAAATCTTAAAAAGAAAGTAATAATTGTTACCGGTGGCTCAAAAGGTATTGGTAACGGAATCTGTAATTTACTTGCTGAAGAAGGCGCAATTCCTGTAATTGTAGGTAGAAATAAAGCGAATGTTTTAGATGCCGTAAAAATAATAAAAAATAGTGGTGGTCAAGCATTTCATTGTTTTGCAGAACTAACAGACCAAAACGCTTGTAAAAAAGCTATAGATCGCGTTCTTAAAGAATTTGGCAGAATAGATGGCTTGGTAAATAACGCAGGTGTAAATGATGGAGTTGGTTTAGAAAATGGAAATTATGATCATTTTATGATCTCGATTCAACGCAACGTTGCACATTATTATGCGATGGCTAAATACGCATTACCAGCACTTAAAAAAAGTAAAGGAGCCATTGTAAATATTGGCTCAAAAACTTCATTTACCGGTCAAGGTGGAACCTCTGGCTATGCTGCTGCAAATGGAGCTCGAAATGCTTTAACTAGAGAGTGGGCTTTAGAGTTATTACCTTTTTCAATTCGCGTAAATGCAGTAATTGTTGCAGAATGTTACACACCATTATATAAAAAATGGTTAGACACTTTTCCCAACCCTGAAGAAAAAATAAACAGTATTACTAAAAATATTCCATTAGAAAACCGAATGACTTCCACTACAGAAATTGCAAACACTGTTGCATTCTTGTTATCTGAAACATCGAGCCATACTACAGGACAATTATTGTTTGTAGATGGTGGTTATACACATTTAGACCGATCCATATAATTATGAAAAACACTACAAAACATCCAATCGTTTCAAAAAAAGTACTTATTCCTTTTCTTTTAGTAACATCATTATTTGCTCTTTGGGGCTTTGCCAATGCAGTTACAGATCCCATGGTAAATGCATTTAAAAAAGTATTAGAATTATCAAACACTCAAGCCTCATGGGTTCAGATGGCCTTTTATGGAGGTTATTTTTGTATGGCTTTTCCAGCCGCAATGTTTATGCGCAAGTATTCTTATAAAGTTGGTGTTTTAATTGGACTAGCCTTGTATGCAACCGGAGCATTACTTTTTTATCCCGCTGCACAGTCAGAGAGTTTTGTGTTCTTTTGTCTGGGATTATATGTGTTAACTTTTGGATTGGCATTTTTAGAGACTGCTGCAAACCCTTATGTATTAGCAATGGGAGCTAAAGAAACAGCTACTCAGCGTTTAAACTTAGCGCAATCTGTAAATCCAATAGGATTAATTGCTGGGTTATTAGTAGCAAAATTCTTTGTTTATGATAAATTACAATCTGACGATATTGTAGATTTTGGAGCTTTAGATGAAGTAAAAAGAGGAATGATTAAAGTTGCAGATTTAGCAGTAATACGCGATCCTTATGTAGTATTAGGTTTGGTTATTTTAGGTGTATTTATTTTGTTTTTGGTAAATAAAATGCCGCAATCAAAAGAAGAAGGAAAAATGCCCAGCTTAAAAAATACTTTTAAAAAATTATTGCGTAATAGAAAATATGTTTTAGGAGTTGTTGCACAAATATTATACGTTGGAGCACAAATTATGACTTGGACTTATATTTATCAATATGCTGAAGCAATAGACGTTGCTAATGCAGGTAAAGTAGGTTATGAAAAGGTTGATGTATTTACATATCAATTTATAGCATTTGTATTATTTACGGTAGGTCGTTTAGTAGGAACAGCAATGTTACGCTTTATGAGTTCTGGTAAATTATTAATGTTTTTCGCACTACTTGCAAGTGTTTTCGTTCTATCTGCTATCTGTATTGAAGGCTTAATTGGATTGTATGCCATAGTCGGAATATCGTTCTCTATGTCATTAATGTTTCCAACCATTTATGGAATTGCATTAAATGATTTAACCGAAGAACAAGCTAAAGTAGGATCTGCTGGATTGGTAATGGCAATTGTTGGCGGTGCTCTGTTACCGATGCTACAAGGGATGATTATTGATACAGGAGGTAGTGGTGTTTCAGATACTAAAATAATGGGGGTTGCAGAGGTTAATTTTTCTTTTATTTTACCACTATTTTGTTTTATTTACATAGCCTGGTATGGTTTAACTGTTTATATGAAGTATGAGAAAACAAGTAATGCTTCATTAAAAGAATACATTTTAAAATGAAAAAGATTAAAAGATATTGTTTTGCTTTAGATTTAGTTAATGACCCTAAACTCATTTCTGAATATAAAAAATATCACGAAAAAATATGGCCAGAAATTACCAAAAGTATAAAATTAGCTGGTATTGAACATTTGGATATTTATTTAGCGGGGAATCGGTTATTTATGATTTTAGAAGGAAACGAAACTTTTTCTTTTGAAAAGAAAACTACCATGGATTTAGAAAATCCAAAAGTGCAAGAATGGGAAAATCTAATGTGGAAATATCAGCAAAAATTACCTTTTGCAAAAGAAGGTGAGAAATGGATATTAATGGATAAAATTTATCAGTTATAAAAAAATAAAAAATATGGAATTAACAATCAATCCAAAATACCCATCAGTAGATGATTTAAGAAAAAGAGCAATGGTGAAAATGCCAAAATTTGCTTTTGAATATTTAGATGGCGGATGTAATGAAGACATCAATTTAAATAAAAATAGAACTGATTTACAGAAAATTGAATTAATGCCTCAATACTTATCTAAGTTTGAGAAATCAGAAATGAAAACAGAATTATTTGGACACATATATGATGCGCCTTTTGGAATTTCTCCCATAGGTTTACAAGGGTTAATTTGGCCAAATTCTCCAGAAATTTTAGCTAAATCTGCGAAGAAACACAATGTTCCATTTATTTTAAGTACAGTTACTACTTCTAGTATAGAGCGAGTAGCAGAAATTACTGAAGGAAAATCATGGTTCCAATTATATCATCCAACAGAAGAAACGGTAAAACGTGATTTATTAGATAGAGCAGCAGCAGCTGGTACTGACGTATTAGTTATTTTAGCAGATGTACCTACATTTGGATATAGACCACGTGATATTCGTAATGGATTGGCAATGCCCCCCAGTATGAGTATTAAGAATATTATTGAAGTAATGAGAAAACCTGATTGGGCTTTGCAAACTTTAATACATGGACAACCTAGTTTTAAAACATTAGAGAAGTATATGCCTAAAGGACTTAGCTTGAAAAAGTTAGGAGAATTCATGGACGCAACTTTTTCAGGTAGATTAAATGAAGATAGAATTGCTTCTATTCGTGACCAATGGAAAGGTAAATTAGTTATTAAAGGAGTTGTTAGTGAAGAAGATGCTCAAAGAGCTATAAATTTAGGCGTAGATGGTATTATTGTATCCAATCATGGAGGTCGTCAATTAGACGCCGGACAATCTTCAATAGTACCAATGACAAGTTTAGCTGAAAAATTTGGACATCAAACAAAGATAATGGTAGATTCAGGTTTGCGTGGTGGTCCAGATATTGCAAGAGCAATGGC
>CATITK010000110.1 GCA_949545755.1 Polaribacter sejongensis
AAGGTAAAGAAAGACATAAACCCTAAACCAACTCCATGTTTTGCTTTAAAATCTTCTTTAAATTGAGAACGTAAATCAAAAATTGGTTGCATGTTTACTTCATTAAAAGTCGTTAACATGGCCGTTTCGCTTTTTACAGCAACCAAGCGTTCTGCCACTTTTCTTCGCAACATAGACATCTTCTTACGCTCTGTTCCTCTAAAACCACTTGCAGGCTGTGTTCCCATAGAAGGCACCGCTTTTACAGCGTCATCTTTGGTGATTCTCCCATCTTTTCCAGTTCCTTTTATTGCTGATGTTGGAATTCCTTTTTCAGCTAGCACTTTTTTAGCCGCTGGAGAAGCTGTTCCAGTTGCGTAAGTTGCGGTTTTTGGCTGTTCGGTTTTTTGTTTTGGAGCTTCAACAGCAACTGCCGACTGCTCAGAGCTTACTGAAGACTGCTCACTACCATCTGGTTTTGTAGCACTTGTGTCAATCAAACAAACAACGGCACCTACAGCAACTGCATCCCCTTCTTCTGCTTTTAAAGTAACTATTCCACTTTCTTCAGCAGGCAATTCTAAGGTTGCTTTGTCAGAATCTACTTCTGCAATGGGTTGATCTTTTTTAACATAATCTCCATCTTCCACTAACCAAGTTGCAATTTCTACTTCTGTAATGGACTCTCCCGGAGAAGGAACTTTCATTTCTAAAATCATCAGTTCTTATTTTTTTATTTAATCTGAAATTCTTTTAATCCTGCAAAGTTTTTAAAAACTTATAGATCTTTTTATTTTTTAGCCTTCTAAAAGGCTTTCTACTATCTCTTTTCTTTTTTTGTCATTGCGAAGTTTACTTTTTTGTAAACTGTGGCAATCTCTTAATTATAACAGATTGCTTCGTTCCTCGCAATGACGCCTATTTATATAGGCAAAATAAATAGGATGCTGTTTCAATCCTTAACGCAACTTACTCATTATCAAAAACACTATCAATAACGGCTTTATGACGTTTTTTAAATCGTGTACTAGAGCCCGCTGCTGGAACTGCATAATATTTACGAGAACGCACATTCAATCTTACCAGATCTAAACGTTCTAGCAGAAAACTCCAAGCCCCCATGTTTCTTGGCTCTTCTTGTGCCCAAATATATTCTGTAACATTTGGATATCTATCTATTACTTGTTGTAATTTCTCTAAATGTAGTGGAAATAACTGTTCTATTCTAACCAAAGCAACATCTTCTCTTTCTAAAATTTCTCTTTCGGCTAATAAATCATAATAGAATTTACCCATACAGAAAACCAACTTCTTCACTCCCTTAGGTTGTAAAGTATCATCTATTACTTCTTGAAATTCACCAGTAGCTAATTCTTCAATAGGACTGACCACTTTTGGGTGACGCAATAAACTTTTAGGCGTAAAAACAATTAATGGTTTTCTATAATCACGAATCATTTGACGGCGTAATAAATGATAGAAATTTGCAGGTGTTGTACAATTTGCAACGGTCATATTATCTACAGCACATAATTGTAAATATCGTTCAATTCTTGCAGATGAGTGTTCAGATCCTTGTCCTTCATACCCATGAGGCAATAAGACTACAATTCCGTTTTGCAATTTCCATTTGTCTTCTGCAGCAGAAATGTATTGATCAAACATTATCTGAGCGCCATTAGAAAAGTCTCCAAATTGTGCTTCCCAAATTGTTAATGTATTTGGGTTTGCCATGGCATACCCATAATCGAAACCAAGAACACCATATTCTGACAACAATGAGTTATAAATTGTCATTTGTCCTTTGCTCTTTGGATTGGTATTCAATAAATTGATTCTTTCTTCTGTCAGTTCATCACGTAGAATAGCGTGTCGGTGTGAGAAAGTTCCTCTTTCGACATCTTGTCCAGAAATACGTACATTGAATCCCTCTTCCATTAAAGAACCATAGGCAAGATTTTCTGCCATTCCCCAATCCAATTGATTGACTTCAAAAGCCATCTTTTTTCTACCATTTAAAATACGTTCTGCTTTGCGAACAAATTTTACGTTTTCTGGTGTGGTAGAAACAATTTTTGCAATATTTTTTAATTTTTCAACATCGTATTTTGTATCTTCAGTAAGCAGCATGGTATCTAATCGCTGACGCGCATAGCCTTTCCATGTAGATTGCATAAATTCTCTAACTTTAGATGTTTTCACTTTCTTTGCTTCCTCAAATTCTTTTTCAAGCATTTGCTTAAACTCAGTCGTAATCTCAGATAAATAAGAACTATTTATAGCGCCTTCAGCAATTAGTTGCGCTGCATAAATATCTTTTGGATTTTGATGCTTCGCAATTGCTTTGTACAATTTTGGTTGTGTAAAACGAGGTTCATCGCCCTCATTATGACCATATTTACGATAGCCTAATAAATCAATAAAAACATCCGACTTAAAGCGCATTCTAAATTCTAGTGCCATTTCCATGGCATGACAAACAGCTTCTGTATCATCTGCATTGACGTGTAAAACTGGTGATAAAGTAACTTTTGCAACATCTGTACAATAAGTACTTGAACGTGCGTCTAAATAATTGGTTGTAAATCCTATTTGGTTATTGACAACGATGTGAATTGTTCCACCTGTTTTATACCCATTTAGTTTTGCCATCTGAACAATCTCATAAGCAATTCCTTGTCCAGCAATGGCTGCATCTCCATGAATAATTATTGGTAGAATCTTACTAGAGTCTCCGTTATATTTTCTGTCAATCTTTGCTCTGGCAATACCTTCTGCAACTGCCGCAACAGTTTCTAAATGTGATGGGTTTGGAACTAAATTCATTTTAATTACGTTCCCATCCCTGAACGTTTTACTTAATGTTAGCCCTAAATGATATTTTACATCACCATCTATATTTTGGTCTTCAAAGTCTTTTCCTTCAAATTCGCTAAATAAATCTCGAACAGGTTTTTTAAAGATATTGACTAAGGTGTTTAAACGACCTCTATGGGCCATTCCTAAAACACATTCTTTTACACCAAATTTCTCAGCAGCATCCCTTAGCACAACACTAATTCCTGGGATTAAAGCTTCTCCACCTTCTAAAGAGAAACGTTTTTGTCCAACATATTTTGTTTGTAAAAAACTCTCAAAAGTAACTGCTTGGTTTAACTTCCCTAAAATATATTTCTTAGATTCAGTTGTATATTTTGGGTGATTTCCATTCTCATTAATACGGTCTTGCCACCATTTTAATTTCTCTGGATTTCGCATATACATATATTCGACACCTATAGAATCGCAATAAATGCGTTGTAAATGTGAAATTATGGTAGAGAGTTTTGTTTTTCCTAAACCTAAAACTTCACCAGCTGAAAATTCTTTTTCTAAATCTTCTGTAAGCAATCCAAAATTTTCGATAGCTAATGAGGGTTGGTATTGTCTTCTTTCTCTTACAGGATTTGTTTCTGTAAATAAATGTCCACGAGTTCTATATCCATTAATCAAATCAACAACAAGAAATTCTTTGCGAACTTCTATTGGAATTTCTAATGCATTTTCTTCCTCTTTCAAAGAATAATTTTCATTTGCTAAATCGTACCCTTGAAAAAAGCTTCTCCAACTTGGTTCAACTGCGTCTGGGTTTACCAAATACGTATCATATAAATCAGCTATAAAGCCTGTATGCGCTGCGTTTAAAAACGAAAATTTATCCATATTATAGTTTCTGCTTTTTTAATAAGCTATACTAACGAACAAAAATACAATTTTTGAACTAAAAGGGTATTTATTTCTTTAGAATAATGGCATAAAAAAAATATTTTTTTTTACGCAAAAGTATTTGGAGGTAACCTAAAAAGATATATATTTGCACTCGCTAATCACAAAAATTTGTGAAGCAAACTCCTCCTTAGCTCAGTTGGTTAGAGCATCTGACTGTTAATCAGAGGGTCCAAGGTTCGAGTC
>CATITK010000111.1 GCA_949545755.1 Polaribacter sejongensis
AAAAAGTCTACAGGGCTTTGCTTATAGTTAGATACAACTGTACATAACAACATTGCTTTTCCCATTTGAACAACAACTGAACCGTGTGCTTGTTTCGCTAATTTACCGGTTTCTAATGAAATGGTTCTTCCATCTCCAAGGTCTATAACCTCTCTAAATACTTTTGGAATCATAAATTTTTAGTGCTAAAATTTTTAATTTGTTTGTTGTTGTGTTGTTGCCTGTTGTTGCAATGGAAATTCAAAAATGCTGTTACTATTTTTGATTTTTTATATGATTGCTGATTTTTTGTTATAATCAGACTGTTGATTTGTTAGATTCCCGTTTTTACAGGAAGGTGCTATAAAGGTTTTTAGTAAACTACAAGACCAAGACCTTATTGTATAAAAAAAGAGGCACATTTATAGCACCTCTTTTTGTAAGAATTACTTTCTAATTCCTAATTCTTTAATAATTGCACGATATCTATTGATTTCTGTTTTCTTAAGATAATCTAATAAATTTTTACGCTTACCAACCAACATTACTAATGAACGCTCTGTATTAAAATCTTTACGATTTTTCTTTAAATGCCCAGTTAAGTGGTTAATTCTGTGTGTAAATAATGCAATTTGACCTTCTGAAGAACCTGTATCGTTTTTTCCTTTACCGTGTTTTTCGAAAATGCTTTCTTTTACTTCTTTTGTTAAATACATTCCAATATTATTTAAATGATTTTTATGTATATCAATGATGTTTTCATTGAAGCCGCAAATATAGAATTTTTTTGAATAAAAACAGAATGAAAGTTCTTCTTTTAAAGGTTTTACCTAAAAAATATCATGGACAGCAATTTGCTGGTTTGCTATTTAAGCTCTAATAGGTATGTTTTGTATTAAGTCGATATACAAATTAACCTGTTTTTTTAAGTTTTTACGTTCGTAGATAGCGTCTAAGAAACCATGTTCTAATACAAATTCAGATTTTTGAAAACCTTCAGGTAAATCTTTTCCTGTTGTATCTTTTACAACTCTTGGTCCTGCAAAAGCAATTAATGCATTTGGTTCCGCAATATTAATATCTCCTAACATTGCATATGATGCTGTAGTGCCTCCCGTTGTTGGATCAGTACATAAGGAAATATATGGTATTTTAGCTTCTGCTAATTGGGCTAATTTAGCAGATGTTTTTACTAACTGCATTAATGAAAGTGAAGCTTCCATCATTCGTGCTCCACCAGATTTTGAAATCATCAAAAAAGGAAGTTCGTTTTTTATTGAATACTCTATGGCTCTTGCTATTTTTTCTCCTACAACAGATCCCATTGATCCACCAATAAAAGCAAAATCCATTGCTGCGATTACTATTTTTTTCCCTAAAGACAAACCAACTGCAGTTCTAACAGCGTCTTTTAATTTTGTTTTTTCTTGTGCTGCTTTTAATCTGTCTGGATACTTTTTTGTGTCTTCAAATTTTAAAGGATCTTTTGCTGTCAAATTTGCATCTAATTCTTTAAACTCATTGTCATCAAAAAATAACTCAAAATAGTGTTTACTTCCTATTCTTACATGATATCCATCTTCTGGGCTGACATATAAGTTTCTTTTTAATTCTTCTGTATCTATTATTTTTCCACTAGGAGTTTTGTACCATAAACCTTTTGGAGTGTCTTTCTTATCTTCTGTAGAAGTCTGTATTCCTTTATC
>CATITK010000112.1 GCA_949545755.1 Polaribacter sejongensis
AGAGATAGAGAGTCTCAAGTGGCATCTGAAGTAGACAAAAACAAACGTCTTAACAGCTCTTTAGAACATAAAGAAAATGATTATAACAAAAAGTTAGACTTTTTAGAAAAGAAAGAAACGGAACTTGGAGTAATGCACAAGCGTCATGTAGATCTGCTAGAGCAAATTTCTGGTTTGTCTGCAGATGAAGCCAAAGTAGAATTGGTTACTTCACTAAAAGACGAAGCGAAAACAGAAGCAATGGCTTTTGTACAAACATCTATTGAGGAAGCCAAATTAACAGCAGAACAAGAAGCTAGAAAAGTAGTTTTAGGGACGATTCAAAGAGTTGGTGTAGAACAGGCAGTAGAAAATTGTGTGTCTGTATTTAACTTAGAGTCTGATGATGTCAAAGGAAGAATTATTGGTAGAGAAGGGCGTAATATTAGAGCTATAGAAGCAGCAACTGGTGTGGAAATTATAGTGGATGATACCCCAGATGCTATTATTCTTTCTTGTTTTGATCCTATTCGAAGAGAAATTGCCCGCTTATCACTTCACAAGTTAGTTACAGATGGACGAATACACCCAGCTAGAATTGAAGAAGTTGTTGCTAAAACAGAAAAACAAATTACCCAAGAAATTATAGAGGTTGGTAAAAGAACCGTAATCGATTTAGGAATTCATGGTTTACACCCTGAATTAGTAAAAGCAGTAGGTAGAATGAAATACCGTTCTTCCTATGGACAAAATTTATTACAGCACTCTAGGGAAGTTTCTAATTTATGTGGGATTATGGCTGCAGAAATGGGCTTGAATTCTAAAGTTGCAAAACGGGCGGGTTTATTGCATGATATTGGTAAAGTACCAGAAGCAGAAAGCGAACTTCCTCACGCATTACTAGGAATGGAATGGGCAGAAAAATATGGTGAAAAACCAGATGTTTGTAATGCTATTGGAGCACACCATGATGAAATTGAAATGAAAACATTAATCGCTCCAATTGTTCAGGTTTGTGATGCTATTTCTGGAGCAAGACCAGGCGCAAGACGTCAGGTTTTAGATTCTTATATTCAACGTTTAAAAGATTTAGAAAACATCGCATTTGGATTCCCAGGGGTTCAAAAAGCCTATGCTATTCAAGCAGGACGTGAATTGCGTGTCATGGTAGAAAGTGGTAAAGTGAATGACACCAAAGCTGCTGATCTATCATTTAGTATTTCTCAAAAAATACAGAATGATATGACCTATCCTGGTCAAGTAAAAGTGACAGTAATTAGAGAAACTAGGGCAGTAAATGTAGCGAAGTAAAAGTTCAACTTTACGCTTTCCATTTTAGCTACCTGTAAACTTAGAAAAAATCACCTTTATGTGATTAACTTATTCTTAAAATCCTACTATATTTATAGTAGGATTTTTTTATAAATTTATTTTCTCTCTATTAGTTCAAATAGAATACGTTTTTAAGACTTTTTAATTCTCTTCTTCGGATAGATTTAAATCACTTCTTGGGTGACTCAATTCTACAACTTCTTTTAGATAGCTTTTATCTAAATGAACATATATTTCTGTCGTCGTTATGCTTTCATGTCCTAACATTTGCTGAATGGCTCTTAAATCAGCTCCGTTTTTTAATAAGTGTGTGGCAAAAGAATGTCTTAAAGTATGTGGGCTTATTTTCTTCTTTAAATTAATTTTAATTGCTAAATCTTTCAAAATGACAAAGACCATTTGTCTGGTCAACCCTTTGCCACGTCTATTTAAGAAAATAGTATCCTCAAAACCTTTTACTGGGTTGATATGAGTTTGAATGTCTTTTATGTAAGACAAAATGTATTTTTGTGCTTTATAATGAATAGGAACAAAACGTTGTTTGTTGCCTTTACCAATGACTCGTATGAAACCCTCATCAAAAAATAAATCAGAAATTTTTATCGTGATGAGTTCACTAACACGCAAACCACAACTATACATTGTTTCCAAAATAGTGCGATTTCTCTCTCCTTGTGGGTGACTTAAATCAATAGCAGCAATTAGTTCATTAATTTCTTCTTCAGAGAGAGTGTCTGGTAATTTTCTTCCAATTTTTGGAGCTTCTATTAAATCTGTCGGATTGTTTTTTCTATAATCTTCAAAGATTAAATAGTCAAAAAAACTCCGCAAACCAGAAATAATTCTTGCTTGACTTTTAGGGTTTATTTTTTTTGCAACATCGTAAATAAATTGATGAATGACTTCTTCATCAATACTAATAGGCGAAAGGTTGATTTCATTTTCATCAAGAAAAGAAGTGAGTTTTTTTAAATCTCTGGTATAACTATCAATCGTGTTTTGAGACAACCCTCTTTCTATTTTTAAAAATAATTGAAAATCGTTAATTGCATCTTTCCATTTCATTTGCTAAAAATAAAGTATATATTTACAACTTTAATGAAATTTATGAAACTAATTATTATAAACGGCCCCAATTTAAATTTATTAGGAAAAAGAGAACCCGAAATTTATGGTTCTGAAACTTTTGAAGACTTCTTTAAACAGCTACAATTGAAGTTTACTGAGATAGAATTGATTTATTTTCAATCCAATATTGAAGGTGAAATTATTGATAAATTACATGAGGTAGGTTTTGATTATGATGGTGTTATCTTAAACGCAGCGGCTTACACGCATACTTCTGTTGGTATTGGAGATGCCGTAAAAGGAATTACAACTCCCGTTGTTGAATTACACATTTCTAATGTGCATGCTCGTGAAGAATTCAGACACCATAGTTTTATTGCGCCCGCTGCAAAAGGTGTTTTATTTGGTTTTGGTTTAAAAGGATATGAATTGGCGATACAAAGCTTTCTCTAGTTTTAAAGTTGTTAAGTTTTCCGAAAGTAATATTGTAAACTGAACACTTCAAACTGTACACTGAAAACTGCAAACTGAAAACGAAATCCTCTTACAAAAACAATCATTTTTTTGATAAAAACAAATACCTCGCAAAAAGTAAAATCACTATTGGTATTGTTGTTATGGTGAATGCTTGCACTTCCATAAACCAAAGAATTGGAATACTAAGAAGGAGGAAAACTAAAAGTTGATAATAATAGGTCAACCAGTGTGGCTGCTTAGTTTTCAATATTAAAAATGCAACAATTAAGTTGGGAGCAAAAGCCCACAAACAATTAAAATTATTTGGTGCTGTAGCATGACTTGAGAAAAACCAAAGAAAGCATAAAATACACCCAAGAATTCCTGTTGTAAAAAGCAAGATGAAATCTAAATACTTTGTTCTTTTTTTATTTTTAACATCTTTGTATGTAATAAATATTCCCCAAAGTGCGAGTAAGTTGAATATTAAAAAAGGACTAAAATTAGTAACTATAGGTTGTTTTTCTTCAAAATTTAAAAGTACATCCTCTCTTTTTACTAATTTTTTAGGTTGATTTTTAATAAAAAGGAGCCCATTTTTAAAAGAACGATATACATAATCAGGTAAGTACATATATTCCTCTGAAGTCGCTTTCTCGTCTAATTTTATACCTGCAATTAGATTTAAGCCAAAAGTTCCCCAAGAATTCCAATGAATTTCGTTGTTGGTTAATTGTCTAAATGACTGTTTTTTTTCTAAATGATCATCATTAAAAACAACTTTATTTTTTAAAATAGATTTTGTAATATCTCTTAGTTTTGTAGCGCAATTGTTAAAATAAGGATCATATTGATAATTTGTATTTTTTGGTAGCGCATTATTCTCTAAAAAAATAAAATAGGTTTGCTTTTCTTCTTGTGTCAAGTTTAAAACTTGTTGTTTTACCCAGCGTTTGTCTTTTTTGTAGCTTGCTAAAAAATACTTGAATTCATAACTTGCTAAAGAATAAATCATGTTTCCTTTTGCAAAATTTGTATAAAAATTGGGCTGATTAAAATCAAATATTCCATAGTTGTAAATTATGTCTAAATTTAAAACAGGATCATTAATTCGTATAGCAGAGTGCCCAAAGGCTTCGTATAATTCTTTTCCAGGACCTGCAGTAATAATACTTACTTCTGCATCTAAAGAAAGTTGAAGTTGAGCTTTTAAAGGAAAAAAAGTAGCAAGAAGAAATAATAAAAGGAAGTATTTTTTTTGCATAAAAGTTAAGGTCTAAAAAAACTATAATCTACAGTAATTGAAAAAATATTTGAAAATAATGCATTGCCAACACTACCAATATTTGTTAAAGCATAATCAATTTGAATTCCATTGTATTTGAATCCAACTCCAAAGTTAGGTTGTAAAGAGAGTGATTTTGAGTTGTCAAATTCTGTGATATATTGAAAGTTTCCAACTCCAGTTCTTAGATAAACGAGTGCATCAAAATCTAATTGAAAACCTATTGCTGGGTCTACGCTTACTACATCCGAAGAAAACAGATCATTTGTTTTGGTAAAACGCATAGTTGCATTTACTTCTGTAAGTAAGTTGAAAAGACGGCCTATTTTCCAACTTTTTGCAACTCCTAATTGTAGCTTAGGTTTTGTGATTTCTGTTGTTTCTGGTAATTCTTGATTTTGTCCAGGCAATAAAGTGATGGCATCTTTAATTTTGTTAAAGGTGTCTTCATTAATAGCCCAACTATTAAAAGTAGTTGTAATATCTCTTGCCATTAAACCAAATTTCCAAGAATTACGTTCAAATTGAATTCCTGCATCAAACCCAAACCCCCAGGAGGAAGCAAAATCACCAATAATTCTTCTAACAATTTTAGCATTTACACCAAACTTTACATCCTTAAAGAGTAAATTTCTAGCATACGCAACGTTAAAAGCATAGTCTACTGAAGAGAAAAGACGTATCCTGTTATAATCAATATTACCATTACGATCTATTAATTCTGTTGTATTGAGAATGTCATCAACACCAAAACGAATAATTGAAATTCCAATCGCGCTATTTTTATCTATTGGTTTGGCAAAACTGGCATGATTGTAACTTGCAATTCCTGCAAAGTAAGAAGCATGCATCAAGGAACCTTGATAATCTTCGATGCCAACCAAACCTGCTGGATTCCAGTAAATTGAGTTTACATCGTTTGTGGAGGCAACAACACTTTTACTCATTCCTAAACCTGCTGCATCCACCCCAATATTTAAAAACTCATTGGAATAACTTCTAAATGCTTGTGCAGATAAAAAGAAAGGAATTAGCGCTATTAAAAATAC
>CATITK010000113.1 GCA_949545755.1 Polaribacter sejongensis
ACACTCAAATATTAAAAAGAAAAAAGATAGACATTAGTATGACAGAAGAAAACCATTGCTATGAAAACGCACTAGCTGAACGTGTAAACGGTATCTTAAAAGATGAATTTTATTTAGACCAAACCTTTGATAGTGTAGCTCACGCAAAGAGAGCTGCAAAAAACGCAATTAATTTATACAACGAAATAAGATTACACTTATCTTTAGATTATAAAACACCAAATAGGGTGTATAAATTATCAGCTTAATTCAATTTTAACCTGTAGCCATATTTCAGGACAAGACATACGCAATTTGAGAAAAATTTTGCAATCATACCAATTTTTGGTATATTTGATGTAAATAGTATCAAAATGAACAAAAACACATCAATATCACTCGGAAATTATTTTGACCAATTCGTGCAAAGTAGTATTAGTGAAGGAAGATTTAAAAACGTTAGCGAAGTTATACGAGCAGGATTAAGACTTTTAGAAGAAGACGAAAGTAAAGTAATTGTATTGAAAAAAGCAATTCAAGAAGGAATAGACAGCGGAATAGCGCACGATTTTGACCCGAAAAAACATCTTGAATCTCTAAAAGCGAAAAAGCACTCGAATGGCTGAATATAAACTGACGAACAAAGCTGTTGCAGATTTATCAAAAATTTGGGAATATACATTTGAGGTTTGGTCGGAAAAACAAGCCGATAAATATTACGATGGACTAATCTCAAATTGTGAGGAAATTGCTGAAAATCCAGATTTAGGAAAGAATTATGAAGGAATTTCAAAGCAACTTTTAGGAATAAAATCAAATCGACATATGATATTCTATAGAACTTTAGACGAAAATTATGTTGAGATTACGAGAATATTACACGAAAGAATGGATTTGAAAAAAAGAATAGCTGAATAAAAACTGCGTAGAACACCGTGTATAATTCATTGCTAGTACTCGCCTACTTTCGAAAATCCCTGCCTGTCGCAGGCAAGCTCGCGGATTTTCTATTCGGTTTGTATTTGCTAATTTAGTTGCTTAAACACGCAACGAAATCATACACAAAAACGTTAGCACCAATTAGACAAAAAATGAGCACCAATAGAATTAAAAGAATCATAAGATATTGTTTTTCGACAATTGGAATTCTTTTATTTATAATCGTCTTACTTGGTTACACAAATCTTGGCAATCTATCAACAAACGAAATTCAGAAAAATCATTTTTTGAACATTGGAAATTAAAAAATTAGATTTTCACAAAAAGGAGAAGGAAAAGACATATTACTAATTCACGGAACACCTGGTTCGATTGAAGATTGGAATGAAATTATAGATTCTCTATCAAAAAAATACAGAGTTACAGCTTTTGATAGATTAGGACACGGATTTAGCTCTTCAAGTCAATATACTTATCACCTAAAAGACAATGCTATTCTTGTGGAAAATTTGATTAAAAAGCTAAACTTAAAATCACCTCTAATAGTGGGACATTCTTATGGAGGTTCCGTAGCTGCATTTATGGCAGTAAATTCAGAATTAAAAGATATTGAGTATGTAATAATAGATTCGCCATTATATAAATATCAACCAAGTAAAATATATAAATTGGTTGCAACCCCAATTTTCGGAAAAGGAATTGCTTTATTCTCATCTTATACAATTGCCAACAATCAAATAAAAAATGGAGTTACATACTTATTCAAATTTCTTGAAAAAGAAAAGATTAATAAATTAGTAAAAGAAAGGCAAATAATTTGGTCTCAACCAAAAGTAATTTACTCAAAATCAAAGGAATCTATTAACTATTTAGATGATTTGAATTCAATATCGAAAAAGTATAAAAACATAAACTCTAAAATCACTATAATAACTGGAAAGGATTCAATAAGTACATTTAAAAACGATTGTGAAAAATTTAATTTAGAAGTGCCTAATAGCGAATTAATTATTTTAGAAAACACGGGACATTACATTCAGTTGGAGAAACCATTGACTATCATTGAAATTTTAAAAGAACGAATGAAATAACCGGCTACAACAAAGAACTGTGCTAAAAACCAAATTGAAATCGATTAATTTTTAGCAAGCGTACTTCTATAATTTTCATCATATGGTAGTCCTGATTTTGCGACAGCAAAAGCCTGTTTTAATAATTTATTACAAACTGCAATTAGTGCTAATTTTTTACTCTTTTCTTTAGCCACAATTCTATCATAAAGTGCCTTGCAATTTTTATTGTGTTTACACACTGCAAAAAATGCAATTAATTTATACAACCAAATAAGATTACACTTATCTTTAGATTATAAAACACCAAATAGGGTATATAAATTATCAGCTTAAAATAAATTTTAACCTGTAGCCATATTTCAGGACAAGACATTATCCTCAAGACAAAAATTGGAAGACTTAATCAATAAAATAAAAAGTAGTACAACTCTTAGCGCCAAAGCCGAAGAATATGTTGTTTCTATTGCAAAAGAAAAGTCGGTTTCTAAAGGGGATGTTTTAATTCGTCAAGGACAAGCCGTAAAGAACACCTATTTTGTTAAAGACGGCTGCATAAGAGCTTATTGTATTGATAAAAAGGGGAAAGAGCACACATTACAGTTTGCTATTAAAAATTGGTGGATTAGTGATTTTATGGCCATCTACAATAATGAGCTATCTACATTAACAATAGAGTGCATTACTGATTCAAATATAATCGAATTTAATGCTGAAAAATTGAATGGAATATATTCAATTTTTCCTGAATTTGAAGCTTTTCAACGAAAAAACTTAGAGCGTCATGTGGTCAGTTTACATAAAAGAATCTTAAATCAATTGCAACTAACTGCTCCGGAGAGATACGATTTGTTTCTGAAACAATATCCCGATATTGAGCAATACACTCCAAACTATCACATTGCATCTTATTTAGGTATTACACAACAAAGCTTAAGTCGTATAAGAGTAGAAAATGCTAAAAAATAGTTTTCTTACCATAGGGTAAATTTCATCTTATACCAGCACCGTACTTTTGTTTCAAACTTTAAAAACAAAAATTATGATTAAGAAAATATTAATTGGATTAGCAAGTGGTATTGTACTTGCATTTATTGTAATCTATTTTATGGCCCAACCTAAACTAGAAGAGGATGGCTCGTATAGCCCTTCAAGTTTAGCCTTATCATTAGGAACAGTTTCCAAAACGGATTTTGAGGACATCAAGTACACAAAATACCAAGGAAGTAAATCGAAAATTTTGGTGATTTTCACTGAGCAAAAAAACTTGGAGATGAAAAATGGTAAATTCTTTTCTACAGGAAATCACCCAATAGAAGCACTTGTACCAATGTTACACCTTAAAAATGCAGGATTTGATTTTGAAATAGTTACTCCTACTGGTAAACCTGTTGTATTTGAAATGTGGGCTTTTCCTGA
>CATITK010000114.1 GCA_949545755.1 Polaribacter sejongensis
AGTCGCTAAACTTTTCCCACCGAAAAAACAATATTCACAATCCCTCTTTTAAAAAATTAATCGAAGTAAAACTTACTATTGCTTCTTGAGCTATTACAAATAAACAACAAGATGTTGAATTATATGGATTTTTTCGACGAACTGCGTTTAACTGTCGGTGAAACTACCTATTTAATCGTTGAACTTAAATATTCTTATGCTTATTCCCTGTCAATAGACCCAATAATTACATAACTTCGCACTTCATTTTTATATCTATGGAACTTAATGTTTTTGGAAATCCACTAATTTCTTGTTGTACAAATCCTGCTACAGGCTATTTCAGAGATGGCTTTTGCAGAACCATTTCTCAAGACTCAGGAACGCATACAGTATGTGCTGTCGTTACACAGGAGTTTTTAAACTTCTCAGCATCAAAAGGAAATGATTTAATGACGCCAATACCACATTGGCAATTTCCTGGATTGCAACCTGGAGACAAATGGTGTTTGTGTATTTCACGCTGGCTAGAAGCAGAAAAAGCAGGCAAAGCGCCTCCTATTATTTTAGAGGCAACGCATCAAAAAACGTTACAATATACTTCACTAGAAGTGCTGCAACCCTATGCTGTTCCATCATAACGAAACGGAAAAAAGTAAAAATAGCTGGAATTTAATGTAAATATTGCTTGATTGCAATGCGGTGTTCAGGAAGACTTTTATCGTAATTCGCAACTAACAATTCCAAAATTTCTGGAGATTTTGATCCAATGTCCTTTTTATGTTGATATTTTGCTACATATAAATTGTAGATCGCATTGTTTTTTTCGAAAATTAAAAAATGCGTTTCGTTTAACTCTGTAAAGCTAATTTCATTCCCAGAAAAAGTAGTTGATGTATCTAAAAAGAAAGCTGAAAACTCATAATACTTAAAAACATTTTCCATAATTACACCAATTCTGCAGATAAACCTAGTTGTAATAACTTAGAACATCTTGGTTCTAAATCTTTATATTCTCCAGATTTCACTGAACATTTTCCTTTATAATGAACTAAAATTGCGCATTGCTCTGCTTGTTCTAGTGTATGCTCACAAACGTCAATCAAAGCATCTATTACATGATCAAATGTATTTACATCATCATTATGTAATACGATTTCATGTTGATGTGTCTCTTGCTCTAAAACGTCAACGTCTTCTTGGATTTTTTCTTTGGTACTCATAATCACAAAATTACAACTTATTGTATTTTAATGCAACCCAATTATTTCTTTCAATAAATGTGTCTAATTTTAAATTATACTTAGCAACTTCTGCATCTATAATAGGCATGTCTTCTTTATAAAAACCACTCAAAAGTAAAACGCCCTTTTCGTTTAAGCAATTTGCATAGACACTCATGTCCATCAATAAGATATTTCTATTGATGTTCGCAATGATTAGATCGTATTTTTTATCGATCAAAAGTGAGGAGTCTCCTTCAAGAACGGTAATATGATGACAATTATTGCGGCTAACATTCTCTAATGAATTTTCATAACACCAATTATCAATATCAATAGCATCTGTGGGTTTTGCGCCTTTCATTTCAGCAAAAATTGCTAAAATACCGGTTCCACAACCCATATCTAATACTTTTTTATTTTCTAAATCTAATTGTAATAAATGCTGCACCATCATGTGCGTCGTTTCATGGTGACCCGTTCCAAAACTCATTTTTGGCTCTATGACGATATCATACTTTAAATTTAGATTCTCATGGAAGGGTGCACGAATACTCACTAAATCATCTACCTGAATAGGACTAAAGTTCTTTTCCCATTCTGCATTCCAATTTGTTTGGGGTACTTCATTGTGATTGTATTCTATTGAGAACTCATCAGAATTTAAAACAAAAACAGACTCAAGGAGCTTCCCGTTCCAAGAATCTTTTTGAATGTAGGCTGTAACTCCATGCTCATTTTCAACAAAACTCTCAAAGCCAATATTGCCTAATTCTGCAATTAAAATTTCTGTAGCGGGGACTGTTGGAGTTACTGTAAAATTGTATTCTATATATATGTTATCCATAAAGCAATCATCTGAATATAATCAAAAAAAAGGCATCAAAATTTTAAAAATCTTGATGCCTGTCTACCACAGGTAGGTAAATTTACTGTAAAACCTTTAAATAAGGTGCCTAAATAGCTTTAATAATTCCTGTAAAATCAGCTACATTTAATGCTGCTCCACCAATTAAACCTCCATCAACATCTGGTTTAGAGAAAATTTCTTCTGCATTTGCAGGTTTTACACTTCCTCCGTATAAGATAGAAACTGCTTCAGCAACCTCGCTGTTGTATTTTTTCGCTACAATACTTCTAATAAATGCATGCATTTCTTGCGCTTGTTCTGCACTTGCAGTTTCTCCTGTACCAATTGCCCAAACTGGCTCATAAGCTAAAATAATGCTTTTCCAAGCTCCTGCTTCTAATTGAAATAATGCATTTGAAATCTGACTTTCTACTACTGCAAAATGATTTTCTGATTTTCTGTCTTCCAATAATTCGCCAAAACAAAAAATAGTTTCTAAATCATTTTCTAAAATAGTAGCTACTTTTTCTGCTAAAGAAGCGTCTGTTTCATTAAAATAAGTTCTTCTTTCTGAGTGTCCTAAAATAACTGTTTTAATTCCAATTGCTTTTAACATGTCCGCAGAAATCTCACCAGTATAAGCACCATTTTTTGCTTGGTGCATGTTTTGTGCAACTACTTCAATTTCAGAATTTTTAGCTGCTTTCAAAGAAGATGATAAATTCACAAAAGTAGGAGCAACAATTACACGCGTATTTTTTAACGTCTCGTTTTTAATAGATTCATGCAACGCATCAATCAGTTGTATGCTTTCCTTCTCGTTATTGTTCATTTTCCAGTTTCCTGCTACTATTTTTGTTCTCATAATTCTAAATTTATTTTCTAAAATATTAGTATTTGTACTTATTTTTATTTTGGTGTAAAGCTAAGAAATGGAAATACAAAAATCAGGGAGAAAAACAAATAGTTACTAAAACGATTTATCTGTTCGTTTTCAAAGCACTACGAATGTTTTTATCTGAAGCATTTGTGGCTTTAAAGAGCAAAATATTTCCTTTTTCGTCAACAACTAGATACCTTGGAATCCAACTTAAATTTAAGAAATCAACAAAATCTCCAACTTTCATTCCTTTTGATAAATTGTAATGTGCGCCTTTGATATCCATACGATGTACCACTCTTTTCCAAGAATCGACTCTTTCATCTACAGATAAAAACAAAAACACTACTTCTGGAAATTCTTTTTGTAATTCTTTTACTTTGGGCATTCCTTCCAAACAATCTCTACACCAAGAAGCCCAAACATCTATAAAAACCTTTTTTCCTTTATAACTAGTCATTACTTCTCGGAAAGTAAAAGGCATATCGTCTAAGTTATAGATTTTTTCTTGGAATGCTTTTTCTGAAAATGCCGTTGGTTTTTCAAAATTACAACTTACGAAAAACACTAAAATGATGAGGCCTATTTTTTTAAACATACGATTGATTTTTATCTTTCAATATAACGATTTCTTAGACAGAAAATTGGCATTAAAAAATTGCAATAAAATCATAAGTTATTATATTTAGAAACTTGCGTAAATTACAATCATTGCCCCTTCTTAAATTCGCGAATTTAATATTATCTTTAATTGATTTTAACTGTGCTTTCAATTTAAAAACAAAATTAAGTACTTTTGCATAACTTTTAGAAAACAAATGACAACAAAAGAGCTTATTTCCCAAATCCAAAAGAAAAAATCATTTTTATGTATTGGACTCGATGTGGATTTAAACAAAATTCCCCAGCATCTTTTAAAAGAGGAAGATCCCATTTTTGCCTTTAACAAAGCAATAATTGACGCAACACATCATTTATGCGTTGCCTACAAACCCAATACTGCTTTTTATGAAGCTTATGGTATCAAGGGATGGCAATCATTAGAAAAAACCATTCGTTATTTAAATCATGAATATCCAGAGATCTACACGATTGCAGATGCAAAACGTGGGGATATTGGAAATACCTCTACAATGTATGCCAAAGCTTTTTTTGAAGACTTGGCTTTTGATTCGGTTACAGTTGCTCCTTACATGGGAAAAGATTCTGTGGAACCTTTTTTAGCCTTTAAGGACAAACACACCATTATGTTGGCGCTAACTTCGAATGAAGGCGCTTTCGATTTTCAGACAAAAGAAGTAAATGGTACCGAATTATATCAACAGGTTTTAGAGACTTCAAAATCTTGGAAAAATTCTGAAAATTTAATGTACGTAGTGGGCGCTACTAAGGCAGCATATTTTAAAGAAATCAGAAAAATAGTGCCTACTTCTTTTTTATTAGTGCCTGGTATTGGCGCGCAAGGCGGAAATTTACAAGAGGTCTGTAAATACGGTTTGTCTTCTAACGTTGGACTGCTTATTAACTCCTCTAGAGGAATTATTTATGCTTCAAAAACTAAAGATTTCTCAAAACAAGCAGCCCTAAAAGCCAAAGAATTACAGCAAGAAATGGCTGCAATTTTAGAGAACATTTAAATTCCTTACTTTTTAAGTAGTTTAAATGTTCCAATCTTAGTCTTACTCGCTACTTTTAAAAAATAGACCCCTTTTTTCAAATGAGTACAATCTACAACCTGGGTCGTTTCCTCAATAGAAAAAGAGCTTACTTTACTTCCTGTCATACTATAAATAATCCCTTTCGCCCCAACAAACTCATTTTGGGTTTTTAGAGTTAATATATCGTTTATAGGATTTGGATGTATTTTTAGTTCCTCTGAATTAAAACTAGCCGAAGATGCTGTAGTTTCCTGATACACATGCACATAATCTATTTCCATAGCACTTTGACTAAAGCTTGAAGTAACTTCTGGTAAAATAGCCACATTAAACAATAAATATTGAGGCGCAATATAAGGCCAATTTGCGCTGTCTTTATTTTTAGGACTGTAGATGTAATGCACAATATCATCAACACTAAAAACCATTCTGTTCGCATTCCAGTCTAACGTATAGATGTGAAATTTTGTTGATGCATTCAGAATCCTTCTACCTCCTTTATTTACTGTATTTCCATAACTTGACGGATTATGCATAGCGCTTCCTACATAATCTTGATTGGTTCCCCAATGTTCGATAATATCAATTTCTCCACAAGCTGGCCAAGGAGTTGTTCCATGGGTATCTCTCCAATACCCTCCAGTTTCTGTAATATTTTGACCTAACATCCATAGCGCAGGAAAAGTACCCGCTCCAAAAGGCATTTTTGCTCTAATTACAACCTTACCATACTTAAATGCGAATTTAGAATTCAGTCTTGCAGAAGTATACTGTTTTGTTACGTTATTATAGGTGTGACTTTCTTTTTTTGCCAATATATTTAATGATCCATCACTCAAGAATGAATTATCTATTCTATTGGTATAATGTTGAATTTCTTTATTAGCCCAACTTTCTCCATTTATTATTGGATATATTTGATGAAACCATTTATCTGAATCAATCGCACCACTTCCATCAAATTCATCTGACCACACTAAATTATCAAAAACTGGGTCTTCACCCGTATTGTTATCCTTTGGAGGAGATTGGTAAAAAGTAAGATCGTCGATATAAGCAATAACAGTATCCGTATTATCTTCTCCATTTACTTGTAATACCACTCTATTAAAATCTGTTCTATCTAAAGGATATATTGCACCTTTCGTAAAATCATTTAAAAAATCAAAAGTAACTACTTGCCAAGCATTCAATGTTATTGGTTTTATAATTTCTGTTTGTCTTACCCACGGTTCTTTTTCTGTTCCGTTTTGTAATTTTAGCGATATTTGATTCTCTTGATTCCCCTGAACGTCATCACCGGCTACATATATCTTTAATGAAAAGGTGTTTTTTGTAGAAAAATCAAAATTTTGAGAAGTCTCAAATCTAACGTTTGCATATTTTCCACCAATATCTGAATATTTTAACACCTTATTAGAGGTGTTTAACTCTTCTTTATAAGGATTATTAAAAGAGGTGTCCATTTCAGAATCATCTTCTTCCCATATATTAATCGTGTTGCTTTCAAAATCCTCGCCTACAGTTTGTGCTTCAGAAAATAAATTAAAAGTTAAAAAAAACAAGAATAAAAAATATTTCATTAGGTGATATTGTTTTGTAACTCCAAATAAAACTATTTATATCTTATTTTACAAAACAAAGTCCTATACAAAAACCATACACACAGAAATTTACCATCCAATACAGCTTCTAAAAATAGTTAATTTTTTGAATTTCTATATTGAATCTTGCAAGGCAAAGACCTTCTTCAATAAGGTGGTATTACGTAAGCCTACTTTTTCTCTAATTCCTTTTTCCTCTATTCCAATCATCGTAAAAACACCTTTTAAGGTTTGGGTTGTTACATACTGTGTTAAATTTGGATTTACTTTCTTTACAAAAGGTATTGAATTGTATTTCTGAATTAAAGTACCCCAAACCTTATCTGCTCCAACTTTAGAAAATGAGTTTTTAATTACTGGGCTAAAACTTGCATATAAATTAGTGCTAGTTTTAGTTTGTAAATAAGAGGTAGCCGCATTTTTTTCTCCTAAAAGAATGTTTTTAGCATCCGAAAAGGTCATCTCTTTAACTGCGTTTATAAAAATGGGCGTTGCTGTTTTTACGGCATCTTCCGCAGCTCTATTTAGAACTTTAATTCCTTCATCTGCTAAATTACTCAAACCTACTTTACGCAATCCTTTGTCAACTGCCTGTAATTCTTCTGGTAATAAAATTTTTACGAGTTGGTTTCTGTAAAACCCATCTTTGGCAGTTAGCTTCGTAACTTGGTTTTGGATCCCATTATCTAAAGCCTGGCGCAATCCATCACCAATTTGGTCTTGAGATATGCTCCCTCCGTTTGGTAAATTATTAACTACTTTTTGCAATTCTGCACATCCGGCAAATTGAATTGCAATCGTTAACATTAAAATTCTTTTTTTCATTTTCCTGGGTTTATTTACCTTTAGGATACAATTTTCTATTGAAAGTCACTTTTTTATTTAAAAGTATCTGTTTTTTTATCATACCCATAAGGACAATGTTTGCAGGCATTTTTGCAACAATACCCTCTTTTTGAATGGTATTTTTCCGTGAAGACGCGGTACCCTTGTTCATTTAAGTAAAAGTCGTCGTCTTCCAAAGGTGTTTTTTGATTATACATTTTGCAAAAATATCATTTTAATCAATAAAAAAAGTATTTTACGCTCTGTAAAACCTCATAACTTCTCTAAATCTTGCAAGAATAAGTTCGATAATTGGACTACGTTGTGTACAAATTATCCCCAAGAATAATAATTTATTCTTGGGGATATATTTTTTAACGCGACCGCTTAGGCGGTATTAACTAAATTGATAAATTATTAAACCTGCCTACCGGCAGGCAGATAACTATAAAGCTCTAACAACACGCACAGTGACTCTAACGTACTTAATGCCGTTGGCCTGATTATCCTTGACGAAATTATTAGGGCGCATAGTTCAGTTGGTCCAAAGCACCTGGTTTACACCCAGGGGGTCGGGGGTTCGAATCCCTCTGCGCCCACAGAACATAAAAATCCACTCAGCTGAGTGGATTTTTTTTTGTTAATACATGAACTATTCGTAACTAAAAACTCCCCATATAAATGAGGAGTTCTTTTAAATTGATAGTTTCCTAAAAGAAAAAAAAACTGCCTTTTCGGGCAGTTTCTTTATAGTTACATTTATTTTAAACTTAATTTAAAACCCATACCCTTGAGTACTTCTGACGCTGTCGGTATTAGTACCACTAATAGTGGTATTTAATTCAGGAGGACCACTTTTCCATAGGTTTTTTTCATTTACGTAGTTAATACCATGTTTAGTTTTAATGGATTCATAAGTTCCAAAATAAAATGGTACACTAGCTGTTAATGGTGAGTCAAATACAATTTCATAAGCTGCACCTTCGGTAGAGTTAATTATATAGGTCTCTCCAATAACAATTACATTATAATCATCATCCACAAGAAAAGGAATTACAGTGACATCCGTTGTTGTTGTATATGGGTGAATAACAACTTTAGTCATTTGTGTATTAGCAACTAATATTTGAGGTTGTGCGTCTGGCCCAGTATTGACTGTTGAAAAACCCTCAGTATGATAACTTGTGAAAGTGTTTGCGTCTGCATATCCAGAGAGTAAAGTAGGAGATCCTGGCGTCTCGTCGAAATCTCCATCACAATCATTGTCATAACCATCAACGACTTCTACTGCCCCAGGGTTAAATGAAGCATCATTGTCGTCACAATCGTTGCCAATAGTCACATGGGCAATTGGTTGTACACAAGCAGTAATAGAAGTGGAATTATCTCCATAGCCGTCATTATCTGCATCTAGGTACCATACAGTGTCTGGGTTTATTGCAGCATCAGCGTCGTCACAATCATCTGCATTGCTCACATAACCAAATAATGGTTCAATGCAATCAGTAATAGAAGCGCTATTACTATTTCCATAGCCATCATTGTCAGCATCTTCGTACCATACATTGGCAGTGCCGATGTTAGCATCAGAATCATCACAATCATCAGCATTGCTCACATAACCCACAGGTTGAGCGCAAGCGACAGTAAAAACACTGTTATCGCCATACCCGTCACTGTCAGTATCTGCGTAAAAAAGACTGCTTACACAGGGGTCTATCCAAGTGGCTACGCCACCAACCATGGTTAAAACTTGACCTTCAGTACCAGAACCTGTCCCAGCAAGAGCGGTCCAAGCGGTTCCATTATAATAATAAAAACCAACAGTCGCATCGGTTTGGTAAATCAATAAACCGTCTGCTGCAGCTGTAATTTCATCACGTTCGGATTCTGTCATTCGTGGAATCAAAATACCGCCTTCTGTAGAAGTAATTTCCAAAGCTGCCGAAGCATCTATTACGGGCGTGTTAATTCCTACTTGAGCCGTTAAGCCCATGCTAAAAATAAGAGCACAAAATGTAATTATTTTTTTCATTTCTTAATAATTTTAAAAGTTGATAATTGGTTTTGGTTATTGGTTGTATGTAGTACATAAACTCCTGTTGGGAGTTCAGACACATTCAATTCGTTGCGGTCAGATTCTAATACCTTTTGTCCAGATACATTGTACAAAATAGATTTCTGAAGGTTTTTTGAGACAATGATCAGTTTGTCAGTGGTCGGATTTGGATAGACTTTCACAAAATCATTTGCAGCGATTTCTACAATCGTAAGACTCGCATCAGCCGAGCTGGCTGTGATGCGTGTAAATTCTAAAGCATCCGCAAAAGCATAGCTTAAAGTATTATTCGTTTTGTCCACAGTTGCAGGATGATTCGTCCAAATGCCCTCAGCAGTTTCGGTTTCTAATACCAAATCGGCTTCAGGAATATCATTGAGTTCGTCGTCAGCATAGGCAAAAGTAATTGTACCAGTAAAGCCGCTCAAAGCTGTTGAAGCCACGTACACTCTGTTGATACTGCTGTTGTCATTAACGACTACAGGAATGTCCGATTTGGAGATCGTATTTGGTCCTGTAATCGCAAAAGCGTATGATGGACTAAATTCTAATCCATCAACAGTCATACTGCTATTGGGCAGAATGGTTACGACGTTTTCGGAACTTAAGGTCAGGGTTTGTGCAGATGTTGATACAGCAGATAAGTTTGCAGCAATCAAAATCCCACCAAAAAATAGGTATTTCAAAGGTATCTGTTTTATTGATTAATAGGGGATGACAAAGATGCGATTATTAATTGTTCAACACAATTAATAATATTGAAAATTTCAACAATCTGTTTGAGTTTTTTTTTCAATCAAAGTGACCAATAAGGGTAAAATTTCTTTGTAATTGTTTGACGTAAAAATATTATGAAATTGATCAATTATGACATCGTCAAAAGATCTAGTCTAGATACGTTTAACTCCTTGCTCATATGTTGAAACAAATATATTTGACATCTTCACTTGAAAGTGAGAAGACGATTTTACTTTCACTAGTGAGATACGGTATCTTATATTACTCAGCTATTTGAAAGACTAATACCTGTAATGGCACAACACGAATTTAAATTTTATTTCCTTTCTTCTTAACTTAATGAAATTGTAACAAATAAAGTTCGATTGCAAAATTCATTTAACCTGACTACTACTAATTTAGATGCAATTAATCTTAGAATTATTTTTTTGGCTAAATCAAAAAACAAGCTGTAAATTCCTAAGAAGGATTCTTAAATACAAACCCAAAAAAACCAGAGACATTAAAAGAATAAAATAAATACAAAACACTATTTGTCAATCAAATAAATCTTATTACATTTGCACTCCTTTTTTAAGGAAAATTTAATTATTAATTAAACAAAAACTAATAGTGTAATTATGAACACATTAAGTTACAAAACAGTATCAGCAAACAGCGCGACCGTAAACAA
>CATITK010000115.1 GCA_949545755.1 Polaribacter sejongensis
ACAAGGGTCTCTTTTAAATTCTAAAAATAATAGCACAAAAATATTCACATATACTTTAGAAAAAAATTCGATAACTTTTAAAGTAAATGGTAAGACAAAAATATTTTACATGCGAAAAAACAATAGCGTTATCTATGAATATAACTTTGCCGATGAAAGATTTAAGTATAGAAGACTTAATTATAAAAAAGTGAGCTAAAACCGAAATGAAAAACGTTTTTAAAATCTTAATTGTAATCCTGGTTTTTAGTTGTAAAACAAAAAACACAGCTGCAAAAAATACGGTTGTAAATAAAACACCTAAAAACCTACTCTTTATAATTGTAGATCAGCAACGCTATGACGCCCTAAGTATTGCTGGAAACCCAATTGTGAAAACTCCAAATTTAGACAGGCTAGCAAAACAAGGTGCCTATTTTAAAAAAGCCTACACTCCTGTTGCTGTTTGTGGACCTGCGAGATCCTCGATCTTGACTGGAACAACAATAAACACACACCAAGTTACAACAAATGATAAAACCTATAATTACAATGATGCCCCTGTAATGACCATGAAAACCTTTGATGAAATTCTTACAGAAAAAGGATATCATGCAGAATATTATGGTAAATGGCATGTGTTAACTTCGCATTCAGAGGTCTATAAAAATCCGAAAAAGCATGCTAAAAATGGGAAATCTATATTTGAGCCCCAAGGGCAAAGACATTTGTATCTCGATTATTTAAACGACGTATTTCCCAAAGTAAAACCTCAAAAAGGTGAGCTTTTAGATCGATTTACTAAAAGACCATACACTCCAGATCCCATAGATATAGATTATGGAAAAACTTACAATGACGTTAAAAAAGAAGTAAATCACCGTCATTCTCAACCAAATTATCATGGTAAATCGAGCATCCCAAAAGAACATACGATAACTGCATATTATGCGAATAAAACCATTGACGCAATCAAGAGGTTAAAAAACAAACCTTTCAGCATAACGACCTCTTTTCACTTTCCTCATGCACCCATGATTCCATCCGAACCTTATTATAGCATGTACGATCCTAACGATATGCCAATCCCATCAAGTATTAAAGATGACATGCAAAACTCCCCTTATATTAATGCAAATGGCAGAAATAAGTTGACCGTTTTTGCAGACGAGGTAAAAATAAAATATATGATTTCTAATTATTATGGTTTAATTTCTGAGTTAGATGATTGGATGGGGAAAATAATGAAAACCCTAGAAGATGAAGGTATTGCAAAAAATACTATGGTGATTTTTACAAGTGATCATGGAGAAATGTTGGGAGCACACGGAATGCGCGAGAAAAATGTATTTTATGAAGAGTCGTCGCACGTCCCATTAATGATTAAAATGCCTACTGAAATTAAAAAAGAAACTACAGTGAATGGTTATGTTTCTAATGTAGATTTATTTGCAACTATCATGGATTATTTAAACATTGGAAATTATAAATCCGATGGCGAAAGTTTACGTGATTTAATAGAACAAAAACAAACGAATCATGGGATCTACGTGGTTACTGAATGGGATTACCGGGGACCTATTCAACCCAATTATATGATTGTAAAAGACGGATGGAAATTAATGGTTCCTTATACTGAAGATTCTAAAGTTATAAATGCAATGTATCACTTAACTGAAGATCCGTATGAAATGAACAATCTTTTAGGGAAAAATCCGGATAGGAAAAAATACAAACAAAAAGCCGAAGAATTAAGAACCAATCTTTTAGAATGGTTGCAAAAAAACAAGTCTAAACATTACGATGGCGTATCAAAACGAAAACTATTATAACCAAATGAAATTATATCCTTTACAATTTACACCACTCTATAAATATAGAATTTGGGGTGGAGAAAAATTAAAAACAGAACTAAACAAACACTATAACGAG
>CATITK010000116.1 GCA_949545755.1 Polaribacter sejongensis
CACAATCATTTAGGAAGAACAACTTCGCACAGAAAAGCGATGTTAGCGAATATGACTTGCTCTTTAATAGAGCACAAGCGTATCAACACAACAGTAGCAAAAGCAAAAGCATTAAGAGTGTTTGCGGAGCCATTAATTACAAAGTCTAAAACGGATACAACCCACAATAGACGTGTTGTTTTTTCTTATTTACGTGATAAATTTGCTGTTACAGAACTATTCAAAGAAGTTTCTGTAAAAGTAGCAGACAGACCAGGAGGATATTTACGTATCATCAAGTTAGGAAATCGTCAAGGGGATAATGCTCCTATGGCTATGGTAGAATTAGTTGATTACAACGAAATCTATAATCCTAATGGTAAAAAAGCGAAGAAAACTACCCGTAGAGGAAGAAGCAAAAAAGCTGATGCTCCACAAGTAGAAGAAACGACAACAGACGTTAAATCTGAAGAATAAAAAAATGCAAATTTTTTAATTATATAAAAGGGATAAACGTTTACGTTTATCCCTTTTTTTATATTTTTACACTTTTAAATAGAATACAAACATAACGACGAATAAATGAAATATCAAACACGTAAAAAAGCACTCGTTTTATTAGCAGATGGCACAATTTTTTATGGAAAATCTGTAGGAATAGAAGGGACATCTACTGGAGAAATTTGCTTCAATACAGGTATGACAGGCTACCAAGAAATATTTACAGACCCCTCTTATTTTGGTCAGTTAATGGTTGCAACAAATGCACATATTGGTAATTATGGAGTGAACGATGAAGAAGTGGAGTCTGATGGTATAAAAATTTCAGGTTTAATTTGTAGAAATTTTAGTTTTACACACTCAAGAGTAGACTCTGACGGAAATTTAAAAGATTGGTTTACAAAACATAATTTAGTTGCAATTTCTGATGTAGATACCAGGGCATTAGTAGCTTATATTAGAGATAATGGAGCTATGAATGCAATTATTTCTACAGATGTTGAGCATATTGACACATTAAAAAAGCAATTAGCAGAAGTACCAAGTATGGAAGGTTTAGAATTAGCTTCTAAAGTATCTACGAAAGCACCTTATTTTGTAGGCGATGAAAATGCTGATATTAAAATTTCTGCTTTAGACATTGGTATCAAAAAGAACATTTTAAGAAATTTATCTAAAAGAGGCGCTTATATTAAAGTGTTTCCTTACAATGCTGCTTTTGAAGATTTAGCCGCTTTTAATCCTGATGGATACTTTATTTCTAATGGGCCTGGAGATCCAGAACCGTTAGTAGAAGCACAAGCAGTTGCAAAAGAAATTGTCAAGAGAGATTTGCCTTTATTTGGTATTTGTTTAGGGCATCAAGTAATTGCTTTATCACAAGGGGTTGCTACATACAAGATGCACAATGGGCATAGAGGAATTAATCATCCGGTAAAAAATCTATTGACTAGCAAAGGAGAAATTACTTCTCAAAATCATGGTTTCGCAATTAATAGAGAAGATGCTGAGGCAAACGAAAATATAGAAATTACACATGTTCATTTAAACGACCATACCGTTGCAGGAATTCGTTTAAAAGACAAGAATACTTTTTCTGTACAATACCATCCAGAAGCAAGTCCTGGACCACATGATTCTGAATATTTGTTTGATCAATTTATAGCAAACATAAAAGTAGCAAAATCTGTAACAAACTAGTATTTGTTCGCTTGATTATCTAGAAAACGTTTTCGTAAGTAACTTCTTATAATCAACAAAGAAAGGGCTGGTATTCGTAGATTAGCCATTTAAAATAAAGACATTAATTAATTAAATTACAATAAAATGAGTATTATAATTAGCGTTCACGCACGTCAGATTTTTGATTCAAGAGGGAACCCAACAGTAGAAGTAGATGTAACTACAGAAAATGGGGTTTTAGGTAGAGCAGCAGTTCCTTCAGGAGCTTCAACAGGAGAACATGAAGCTGTAGAGTTAAGAGATGGAGGCAAAGACTACATGGGTAAAGGTGTTTTAAAAGCGGTAAGCAACGTAAACAACATTATAGCAGAGGAATTATTAGGTACGTCTGTTTTTGAGCAAAACGCGATCGATCAATTAATGATTGACTTAGATGGTACTCCAAACAAATCAAAATTAGGAGCAAACGCAATTTTAGGAGTTTCTTTGGCTGCAGCCAAAGCTGCTGCAAATGAGTTAGGAATGCCTTTATATAGATATGTTGGTGGTGTTTCTGCAAATACACTACCCTTACCAATGATGAATATCATCAATGGGGGATCACATTCTGATGCACCTATCGCATTTCAAGAATTTATGGTGATGCCTGTAAAGGCTGAAACTTTTTCTGAAGCGATGAAGATGGGTTCTGAGATTTTTCATAATTTAAAGAAAGTTTTACACGATAGAAATTTATCAACAGCTGTAGGTGACGAAGGTGGTTTCGCACCCAATTTAGCAGGGGGAACGGAAGATGCTTTAGAAACGATTGCTTTGGCAGTTAAAAATGCAGGGTATTCTTTTGGAGATGAAATTATGGTTGCTTTAGATTGTGCTGCTGCAGAATTTTATGTGAATGGAAAGTATGATTACACGAAGTTTGAAGGAGAAACGGGTAAAATACGTTCTAGTCAAGAACAAGCAGATTATTTAGCGGAATTGGCAGCAAAGTATCCTATTATCTCTATTGAAGATGGAATGGATGAAAATGATTGGGAAGGTTGGAAATATTTAACTGAAAAAATTGGAGATAAAGTTCAATTAGTAGGTGATGATTTATTTGTAACAAATGTAGAACGTTTGTCAAGAGGAATTGAAAATGGAATTGCAAATTCAATTTTAATTAAAGTAAATCAAATTGGTACGTTAACAGAAACGATTGCTGCGGTAAATATGGCTAAAAATGCGGGTTATACTTCAGTGATGTCTCACAGATCTGGGGAAACAGAAGACAATACAATTGCAGATTTAGCAGTTGCATTGAACTGTGGTCAAATTAAAACAGGTTCTGCTTCTCGTTCTGATAGAATGGCAAAATACAATCAATTATTACGTATTGAAGAAGAATTAGGCGCAACGGCTTATTTCCCAAAAGAAAAAGCTTTTAAATTATAAGCAAACTCTTTTTTATAAAAAGGAAGCCTCATAAGAAATTATGAGGTTTTTTTTGTTGAATAGATACATAAGTTAAGATTATTATAAAATATCAAAAATCTATAAGAACAATCTTTAAAAACTCACTGAAATATGGTATCTTCGTCCTATTATTGAATTTTTTAAAAAAAAAGTAAAATGTCAAATACAGCTAAATTACAAATTGGAGATAATTCTTACGAGTTTCCTCTTGTAAAAGGAACAGAAAATGAAGTTGCTATTAATATTAAAACATTAAGAGGTGCAACAAATGGAGTGATAACAATTGACCCTGGTTTTAAAAATACAGGCTCTTGTGAAAGTGCGATTACTTTTTTAGATGGAGAAAAAGGAGTTTTACGATACAGAGGGTACTCAATTGAAGAGTTAGCTGACAAAGGAGGTTTTTTAGAAGTTGCATATGCTTTAATATTTGGAGACTTACCAACAGAAGAACAGTTGGAAAAGTTTCATACAGATATCAAATCAAAATCTTTAGTGGATGATGATGTAAAGAAAATTGTTGATGCTTTTCCAAAGACAGCACATCCAATGGGTGTTTTGTCTTCTTTAACAAGTGCATTAACCGCATTTAATCCAACTTCTGTAAACGTAGATTCAGAAGAAGACATGTATAATTCAGTTGTTAAAATTATGGGAAAATTTCCTGTTTTAGTAGCTTGGACAATGCGAAAAAAACAAGGTTTACCTTTAAATTATGGGTCAAAAAACCTAGGGTATGTAGAAAACATTTTAAAAATGATGTTTGAGCAACCTAATGAAGATTTTGAAATAAATCCAATCATTAAAAACGCCTTAGATAAATTGCTTATTTTACATGCTGATCACGAACAAAATTGTTCTACTTCAACCGTTCGAATTGTTGGTTCTTCTCATGCAGGTTTATTTGCTTCCCTTTCCGCAGGAATTTCTGCACTTTGGGGTCCTTTACACGGGGGTGCAAACCAAGCCGTTTTAGAAATGTTAGAAGCAATCAAAGAAGACGGAGGGGATACGAAAAAGTACATGGCTAAAGCCAAGGATAAAAACGATCCTTTTCGTTTAATGGGATTTGGACATAGAGTTTATAAAAACTTTGATCCAAGAGCTAAAATCATTAAAAAAGCGGCAGATGAAGTTTTGAAAGATCTAGGTGTTGAAGATCCTATTTTAGAGATTGCTAGAGGATTAGAACAAGAAGCTTTAAATGATCCTTATTTTGTAGATAGAAAATTATATCCTAATGTAGATTTTTACTCAGGTATAATCTACAGAGCGATGGGGATTCCTGTAGAAATGTTTACCGTAATGTTTGCTTTAGGTAGATTACCTGGTTGGATTGCTCAATGGAAAGAAATGCGCCTTAAAAAAGAACCAATTGGCCGTCCACGTCAAATTTATACTGGAGAAAATCATAGAGATTTTGTAGATATAAATAAAAGATAAAATAGTACACAAAAAAAAGCGAAATTTTAATTTCGCTTTTTTTTTGCTTTTAATTGTACTAAATTTTTAAAGAATTGAATAAGGTTTTTAATTTCGGATCGGAGGGTCTTGGTGCATTTGCAGCGACGATGTTTCCATCAGGATCAATTAAAATAAATCTTGGTATGGCATTTATTTGATAGGCTTGTTGAAAATTAAAATCTTCTCCAGACCATAATTGAACTCCACTCATCTGTTTCTCTTTTACAAAATTTCTCCATTTTTTCTCTGCAGCTTCCCAAGAACCACCACTTCTCCTGGCTTCATCTGTAGAGATGCTAACAAATTCGATATTTTTAGTATGATATTCTTTTTCTAAACTTTGTAAAAAAGGGATTTCTCTAATGCAAGGTCTACACCAAGTTGCCCAAACATCAATATATACGTATTTTCCTTTGAAAGAGTCTAAGGATTTCTTCCCACCTTTAAAAGCGATATAATTTTCAAATTTAGGAGATGGATTGCCTTTTCCCATTTTTTTGTTGGAAGCATAGTTATTTTGAAAATAATCAAACATTTTTTTGTTTTGTTTAGAAGCCATGTCTATTAATAAACTATCTAAATCAGTGTAAGAATATAAGATACTATCATATTCTTTTTTCAATAAATTTATTTTTGTATTGAAAGCGTCTTCCTCTAAAGCAAGAATGTCTGCAGGATTTCCCATGTCCTTACTTTTCTCTAATTGAGTCATAATAAATTGAGAGTTTGAAGCTCCATTTCCAGAGAACTTAAAACTTGTCATAAAATTTTCTGCATCTCCATCAATAGCAATATCAAAACCGTTTTTTAAATATATAGGAGCTCTTTTTCCGCTATTTGTTTGAAAAGTATAAATTCCAGATTTAGAAACTTTTAAAGTGTCTTTAAAAGAGCCATCTTCTTTTAAAGAAATTGTTTTAACAAGACCACTAATACCAGAAATGGTGATTATTGAGTCTGTATTGTTTGTTAGTTTTCCAGACAGCGAAAGATATTCTTTAGCATGTTCTTTTGTGCAAGAAGAAATTACGAGAAGTGTAAAAAGGGCGAAGCTTATTTTTTTCATTTTATAAATACTTAAATTTAAGTGTAAATATATCATTTTAATTGACATAAAAATAGTTAAAAATTTTCTAGCAATATTCAGTTTATGTTTTTAGAAAATCAATGTCTTTCTAGTCAAAATGATCTAAAACCACTAAATGAAAGTTTTAATTTTTTTTTAGCAACATTAAAAGGAACTGTTTTTCTTTACGCAATCTATTGCTTATCTCTAGAGGATAACCTCTTTTTTTTTATGTAGTGCTAATGTTTTCTTTTGCATTTATAAAGAGATTATGTGAATTTAAGCAGTAACGGTATTTAAATAAAGTAATCGCAACTAAAAAAATATAAAACAACTTTTAGACTGACCAAACTTCTAACAAATTCTATTTCGCCATTCTTTTTAAAGTACCTATATTTATCGCCTGTAAATAGTCAATTTTTTAATGGAACGCTACAAAGAAAATCAACTTAAAGTATACAACTCTTTAACCAAAACAAAAGAGAATTTCACAACCATAACAGACGGATATGTAGGGATGTATGTTTGCGGACCCACAGTTTATAGCAATGCACATTTAGGAAACGTAAGAACTTTTATGTTTTTTGATGTTGTATATCGCTATTTATTACATTTAGGTTATAAGGTTCGTTATGTACGAAATATTACAGATGCGGGTCATTTAGAAAATGATGCAGATGACGGTGAAGATCGAATAGCACAAAAGGCACGTTTAGAGAAAATTGAACCGATGGAAGTTGTGCAGCGGTATACGGTAGACTTTCATGATGTTTTAAAAAACTACAATTTTTTACCACCAAGTATAGAACCTACAGCAACGGGTCATATTGTAGAACAGATAGAAATGATTAAAGAAATCATGGGTAAAGGTCTTGGGTATGAAGTAAATGGTTCTGTATATTTTGATGTTTTAGAATACAATAAAAAAGAAAATTACGGAATCCTTTCGGGTAGAAAAGTAGCAGATTTAATTCACAATACAAGAGCCTTAGACGGCCAATCAGATAAGAAAAATCCACAAGATTTTGCGCTTTGGAAAAAAGCAGATAAACGCCATATCATGCGCTGGCCATCTCCCTGGAGCGATGGTTTTCCGGGTTGGCATCTGGAGTGTTCCGTAATGAGCACAAAGTATTTAGGAGAAAGCTTTGACATTCATGGTGGTGGTATGGATTTGAAATTCCCACATCACGAATGTGAAATTGCACAATCGAAAACTTGTAGTGGCGTAACGCCCGTAAATTATTGGATGCATACAAATATGCTGTTATTAAACAGCCAGAAAATGGCAAAGTCTACAGGCAATTTCATTTTACCAAATGAAATTTTATCTGGAGAAAATAAATTGTTACCAAAACCATTTTCAGCGAGTGTCGTTCGTTTTTTTAACATGCAGGCCAATTATAGAAGTATTTTAGATTTTTCTGGGGATGCATTAGAAGCTTCAGAAAAAGGACATGCTAAATTAATGGAAGCTGTAAGTTTCTTAGACAAGATTGCACCAGGAAAAACGTCTACTTTTGATATTCAGAAATGGAAATCCGCCTGTTATTCAGCAATGAACGATGATTTTAATACGCCCATTTTAATAGCCCATTTATTTGAAGGGGTAAAAGTAATCAACTTAATAAAAGAGCAAAAGGCGAGTTTGACTTCAGCTGATTTAGAAACATTTAAAGTCATTATAAATGAATTTGTTTTTGATGTTTTAGGATTGATGAATGAAAATTTGCAAGACAATTCTAGTAAAATAAATGGCGTAGTGGAGTTGCTAATTAAATTAAGAAAAGAAGCGAGAGAAAATAAAGATTGGGCTTTGTCAGATCAAATTAGAGATGAATTAATTGCATTAGGAATTCAGTTAAAAGATGGGAAAGAAGGCACTACATTTCTAATAAACTAACAATCTGAAATCCTAAATTAGGAGCATGTCAATGCAAATAATTCTGATTTCTTTTCGGTATCGCATCGAGATTTTTTTAAATAATTTCACTTTTGAATAAATTTTTTTCATATCCATTCATACTGCTAGTTCGTTTTTATCAAATGGCAGTTTCACCATTTACCCCAGCAAGCTGTCGATATAGCCCAACGTGTTCACATTATACAATTGAGGCGTTACAAAAGCATGGCTTATTTTCTGGTGGTTGGATGGCATTAAAAAGAATTTTTAGTTGTCATCCATGGGGAGGTAGTGGGTATGATCCTGTAGCAGAAAAAAAGAAGTAATAAATTAACTAAAAAAATTGAAGCATTAGAAGATGAAACGAATTACCTTTCAATTTTTAAATTTTTAAATAAATAATATGAGTTTTTTAGCAATAGAGTGGAATCCTTCAATAGGAATAGATTTAGGGTTTTTCATTATTCGTTGGTATAGTTTAATGTTCGTGACGGCATTTTTGTTAGGATTACATTTGATGAAGAAAATTTATGTAGAAGACAAAATTCCTGTTGAGAAATTGGATGTAATATTCATGTATGTTTTTATTTCTATGTTAATAGGAATGCGTTTGGGAGATGTGTTTTTTTATAGTTGGTCTTATTATCAAAACCATTTATTAGAAATATTTTTACCCTTAAAACAAGTAAATGGTACCTGGAAGTTTACTGGTTTCACAGGTTTTGCAAGTCATGGAGCAGCAATCGGAATTCCTTTAGCAATGTACTTTTATGCAAAGAGACACCTACAAAAACCTTGGCTATTTATTTTAGACAGATTGGCAATTATGGTTGCTTTAGCTGGGTTTTTTATTCGATTTGGAAACTTTTTCAATTCAGAAATTTATGGAAAAGAAACAGGTACTAGTTTTGGCGTTATTTTTAAGGCTGCAGGAGAAACCGTCGCAAGGCACCCCACTCAATTATATGAAGCTTTTAGTTATTTAGCCTTATTTGTGGTACTGTGGCGTTTGTATTGGAAAACAAATAAGAAGCACCAAACAGGATATCTTTTTGGACTCTTTATGGTTGTGCTATGGTCGTTACGTTTTTTTATAGAATTTTTAAAAGAAGCGCAAGTGGATGGTAGAGAAGATTGGGTTTTCAATTCTTTAAACACAGGTCAGGTGTTAAGTGTTCCTCTTGTTTTAATTGGGTTGTGGTTGATGTTTAAAAAATCAAATAAAGTTGTAAAGTAGCGAAGTGTATGGAAAAATTAAAACAACGTTGGGGAATACAGAACAATTGGGCTATCATAGCGATATTCATCGTTTTTGCTATTAATGGTTCTTTTGCTTCTTGGGTAGTAAAACCTGTTACCATCTTTTTTGGGTTGTCGCCAGAAACGACAAACCCTTGGTTGTTTTGGCCTTTAAGAATTTTGTTAATTTTCCCAATTTATCAAGTTACGCTTCCAATCTTTGGCTGGTTCTTTGGACAGTTTAAATTTTTCTGGGCTTTTGAAAAAAAGTTTTTAAGTAGACTCGGATTCGGTTTTTTATTCAAAAATGAAGAATAAAGAAAGCGGTTATTTTTAAACACCCATCAATAAATAATTTTCTTTTTTTTAAATAAATAGATTCAAAACCGCTATGTTTTGAATTTGTCCAATACACTTCTATGTGAATTTTGAAATGCGCTGTATCGGATTTTGAGTTGAATTAGTTGTATTTAGATGCAAAATTTTTAAATTTGTTAAAAGTAAATAATCGAGGTGAATTTTAATAATTTCAAAAATAAAGTAGCCCAATTAAAAGTTCTTGAATTGGGTGGGGAAAATGCTCAATTTAAATTAGCACCAAAAAAGCGCCTAAAATATGACGCAGATAAGAGGGCAGCGAGTAACCCTAGAAAAGCAGCTGTGTTGGCTTTATTTTACCCTAATAAGCAAGGCGAAACTTGTTTGCTATTAACACAAAGAGCGCATTATAAGGGGGTGCATTCTGCACAAATAAGTTTTCCTGGTGGAAAAACAGAGAAAGCAGACGGCAATCTTCAAGAAACAGCATTAAGAGAGACTTTTGAAGAAGTAGGTATACTTGAAACATCGATTCATATCATTAGAAAATTGACAGATGTTTATATTCCGCCAAGTAATTTTTTAGTTACGCCATTTATAGGCTTTGTTGATCAAAAGCCAGCTTTTAATTTAAATTATGAAGTAGCCGAAACAATTGAAGTTTTAGCAAGTGATTTGTTGAATGATGCAAATATAACTGCTGTTACCGTGCATACTTCTTTGAAGAAAAATGTTGAAGTACCTTGCTTTAAATTAAGAGGTTATATTGTTTGGGGATCAACTGCGATGATGCTTTCTGAAATTAAAGAACTCTTAAGATAGCATCTTTCTTATTTGTTTTGTAAGTTTGTTCTGAATCAACTAAAATGAACTAGAATGCCTTTATTAAAAAGGAATCCATTTGGACATATTTTATTATTAAAGAAGTGGCTAATACGAATTTTTGGACTTGTTTCTCACAGCAGATATCGGAAATTTAATAGCTTACATATAGAGGGGTCTGAGATTTTAAGAAAATTACCCGCATCAGGTGTTTTGTTTGTTTCAAATCACCAAACTTATTTTGCAGATGTTGCTGCCATGTTTCACGTGTTTAATGCTTCTTTATCTGGAAGAGACGATACCATTAAAAATATTGGTTATATCTGGAATCCCAAATTAAACATTTATTATGTTGCTGCTGGCGAAACGATGCGAGCTGGTTTATTGCCAAAAATATTTGCCTATATGGGATCTGTTTCTATCGAAAGAACTTGGCGAAGTGAAGGGAAAGATGTAAAAAGACAGGTCAAAAATTCTGACATTTCTAACATTGGAAAAGCGATAATTGATGGTTGGGTAATTACTTTTCCACAAGGGACAACCACACCATTTAAACCGATTAGAAGAGGTACTGCTCATATTATTAAAACTTTCAAACCCATTGTTGTACCTATTGTAATTGATGGCTTTAGACGTTCTTTTGATAAAAAAGGGCTGAATATAAAAAAACGGAATGTCTTACAATCAATGGTCATAAAAGAACCTTTAGAAATAGATTATGAGCATGAAGAGATTGCAGACATTGTGACTAAAATCGAATTTGCGATTGAGCAACACCCTTCTTTCTTAAAAGTGCTTTCTCCTAAAGAAGCGGAAGCATATATGAAAGAGGAAGAAGAATTGAATAAGAAAAGAGAATTTTGGACTTCTTAATTTCAGAAATAGTATCAAGTTAACAATACCCCCTCGAAATTTCGAAGGGGTATTGTTTTAG
>CATITK010000117.1 GCA_949545755.1 Polaribacter sejongensis
GATTGTGAACCAGAGTAGTCAAATTCACAAGCTTGTCCAATAACAATTGGTCCAGATCCGATAATTAAAACTGATTTGAGGTCTTTTCTTTTTGGCATTGTAAGTTGTTGTGTTGTTTAGTTTTACAAAAATAGTTAGTGCTTGGGTATAAAAAAAGGTGTTACTTAAAAAAGTAACACCTAATATATTAACAATTGTTAATCATTTATTTTTTATGTCTAGTTTCACATGAAACAGAAATTTTAGATCTTCCTTTTGCTCTTCTACGAGCTAATACCTTTCTACCGTTAGCAGAAGCCATTCTTTCCATGAAACCATGTTTGTTTCTTCTCTTTCTCTTTGACGGTTGGTAAGTTCTTTTTGGCATTATCTGTATTTTTAAATGTCTTCTATTATTATTATTATCGCGTAACGTTTTTACATCGTTAAAAGCGTGCGCAAATATACAACTGTTTTTATTTATGACAAACACTATTTCAAAAAAAAAAAATATTTTTTAAGCACCAAAAATTATAAAAAAATTATAAATATTTTTCTCTTTTTTATTTGTGATAAATTTTAGAGTTAGTACTTTTGCGCAAACCTAATAATACCATGAGTAATACTAAATACGTTTTTGTAACTGGGGGCGTAACATCATCACTTGGAAAAGGAATAATTGCTGCTTCTTTAGCTAAATTATTACAGCAAAGAGGATTTTCTGTCACTATTCAAAAACTAGACCCATATATTAACATCGATCCAGGTACATTAAACCCTTATGAACATGGGGAGTGTTATGTGACCGATGATGGTGCTGAAACGGATTTAGACCTCGGGCATTATGAGCGTTTTTTAAACATTCCGACCAGTCAAGCGAACAATGTTACGACCGGTAAAATTTATCAATCGGTAATTAACAAAGAACGTAAAGGTGAATTTTTAGGAAAAACAGTGCAAGTAATTCCTCATATTACAGATGAAATCAAAAGAAGAATTCAAATCTTAGGGGAAACCGGTGATTATGATATTGTTATTACAGAAATTGGTGGAACCGTTGGTGATATCGAATCGCTCCCTTATGTAGAAACCGTAAGACAACTCTTGTGGGAAAAAGGGGAAGAAAATGCGATTGTTATTCATTTAACTTTAGTGCCTTATTTAGCTGCTGCTGGTGAACTAAAAACAAAACCAACACAACACTCTGTGAAAATGTTAATGCAAAGTGGGGTTAGTCCAAATATTTTAGTGTGTAGAACAGAACATGAAATTTCTGATGATATCAAACGTAAATTAGCATTATTCTGTAATGTTAAAAAAGAAGATGTCATACAATCGATAGATGCAGAAACAATTTATGATGTTCCAAACTTAATGTTAGCAGAAGGATTGGATGAAGTTGTTTTAAAAAAATTTAAATTATCTAGAGAGAAACAACCAGAATTAAAAGTCTGGAATGACTTTTTAAGAAAACACAAAAACCCAAAATCTCAAGTTGAAGTTGCCTTGATTGGTAAATATATTGAATTACAAGATTCTTATAAGTCAATTACAGAAGCATTTATTCATGCTGGCTCCTCAAATGAAACCAAAGTAAAAGTACGTTGGGTACATTCTGAAAGTTTAACTGTTAGTAATTTTGAAGAAAAATTAAAAGGAGTAAACGGAATTTTAGTAGCTCCTGGGTTTGGTGATAGAGGTATTGATGGAAAAATAAAAGCGGTACAATACGCAAGAGAGAACAACATTCCTTTCTTTGGAATTTGTTTGGGAATGCAAATGGCAGTAATTGAGTTTTCTAAAAATGTAATCGGCCTAGATGATGCTTTTTCTACAGAAATGAAAAAGAACTGTAAAAATCCTGTAATCAATCTAATGGAAAGTCAAGAAAAAGTGACTGAAAAAGGGGGAACCATGCGTTTAGGTGCTTGGGATTGTAACCTTATAAAAGAGTCCAAAGCTTTTCATGCGTATCAATCTGAAAATATTAGCGAGCGTCACAGACATCGATATGAGTTTAACAACACGTATTTAGAACAAATTGAAGCTGCGGGTATGAAAGCAACTGGGTTCAATCCAAAAACTGGGTTGGTAGAAATTGTTGAAATCCCTGCACATCCTTGGTTTGTTGGTGTTCAATATCATCCTGAATATAAAAGTACTGTTTTAAAACCGCATCCTTTATTTGTCGATTTTATCAAAGCAGCTTTAAAATATTCAAAAAAGTAACGTTCAAATTATAAAACGGAACATTCTTTGAACAATTAATAGGTATAAAATATAAAGCAGTAAAATCATAGTAAAGCTGCTTTTTCACTACATTTGTCGCGTTTTTATCAAATTATTTGATTGACTTAATGACAAAATGACATCTTAAAATAACAATGGAACAAAAAAAATTTGACATCAATTCTTTTATAGGAATGATTTTATTAGGAGGTATTTTATTATACTGGATGAACTCCAATAAAACTGATGAAACTACTGACACAGAAACAAAGACCGAGCAAGTTGTCTCAACATCAAAAAACACAACCAACACGAATACCGAAAACAAGCCTGTTTTTGAAAGTGATTCTTTAAAACAAATTGCATTCAATAATAAATTGGGACTATTTGCTCATAGCGCCATCAATGGAGTCGATGGAACTTCCATTTTGGAAAATGAATTGGTAAAATTGACGATTAATAATAAAGGGGGACAAATTATAGAAGCTCAAATTAAGAATTATAAAACGCATGATTCTTTACCTTTATATATGATAAAAGACAAGAACGCTTCTTTTAATATCAATTTTGGCACCACAGACAATAGAATTTTAAATACCAAAGATTTATTCTTTGAACCTACAATTTCTAAAAACGGAGAAAGCACCATCATTTCGATGAAATTAAAAGTAGCTGATTCTCAATTTTTGGAATATCGATATGAAATGAAACCGAATGATTATATGGTGAATTTCGCGGTTCGTTCTCAAGGTTTAAGTACTGTTATTAATTCTTCGAACCCAATTAATTTAGATTGGTCATTAAAAGGATATCGACACGAAAAGAGTTTGAAAACGGAGAATACAATGTATTCTTATTACTATTTTAAAACAGAAGGTGAAGTTGATTATTTAAACGCAGGAAAATCAGACATCATAAATAATGTGGATTGGGTTGCTTACAAACAACATTTTTTTACATCAAATTTATTAACGGATACGCCTTTTAATAATGCAACTGTTACTGCTACAGACCTAGTTAAAAATGAAGAAATTGATACGGTATACACAAAACTTTATGAATTAAAGACTCCTTTAGCCCTCTCAAATGGTGAATTAAATTATAATATGAAATGGTTTTATGGACCTAGTGATTACAACCTATTAAAGACATTTGAAGGAACCAATTTAGAGGAAACTGCAGATTTAGGATGGGGTATTTTTGGATTCTTAAACAGAACTGTATTTTATCCTGTATTTAATTTCTTGAAAGGGTTCTTATCAAACTTTGGACTGATCATTATTCTTATGACCATTGTTGTTAGAATCATCATGTCTCCTTTGGTTTATAAATCGTATTTGTCAAGTGCAAAAATGAAGGTAATTAGACCTGAATTAACGGCCTTAAACGAGAAATACCCTGGAAAAGAAAACGCAATGAAGCGTCAACAAGAAACCATGGCGGTTCAGCGAAAAGCTGGCGTAAGCATGCTCTCTGGTTGTATTCCTGCCTTATTGCAAATGCCCGTGTTTTTTGCATTGTTTAAGTTTTTTCCAACAAACTTAGCTTTAAGGCAAGAAGGCTTTTTATGGGCTCCAGATTTATCTTCTTACGATATAATTTTCAATCTCCCTTTTAGCATTCCTTTCTATGGAGATCATATTAGTTTGTTTCCAATTTTAGCTTCCGTTGCTATTTTCTTTTATATGAAAATGAATCAGAGTCAGCAAGCAAATATGCAAGCACCAACACAGGAAGGCATGCCAGACATGGGAAAAATGATGAAGTATATGATCTACTTGTCTCCCGTTATGATGTTGTTTTTCTTTAACAACTATGCAAGTAGTTTAAGTTTATATTACTTTGTTTCTAACTTGCTAACAATTGGAATTATGCTAGTCATTAAGAATTATGTAATTGATGAAGATAAAATTCATGCGCAAATAGAAGAAAACAAAAAGAGACCAGAAAAAGTAAAGAGTAAGTTTCGACAAAAAATTGACACTGCAATGAAACAAGCACAAGAACAACAAGCACAACAAAAGAAAAAATAAGCCATTGGCAAATGATAAAAAAAATCCAAAACATACTGTTTTGGATTTTTTGTTTTTACAAAACATTGAAGTATCCCCCAATTGTATATCATACCATTTCTAGTCTAAAGTTACACATGAAAATGAATGATAAAAGTAGGACTATTTATATAATACATATTTTTTTCTAATTTTTTTAAACGCTTCTAAATCCGTTTTCCAAGTATTTCTAATTGCGCTTTCAGAGACCCCTTGTTCTATTTGTTGTTGCAACTTTTTTGTTCCTGCCAACTTCGTGAAGAAACTATTAAAAAAATCTTTAGAAGCCATTTGATTGTATGCTTTTATGATATAGGATAAATCCAATGCATTCAAATTTTTAGTCTCTTGTAAGTTTTCACCAAAACAAACTTTTCCTTGATGTTTTGGGTATTTTGCACCTTCATTGGATTTTGGTGTAAAAGTGAAATCGCTTTTCGCTAAAAATGGAGCCCCATAAATCTGAAATTGCATTGCTGTTCCTCTACCTACAGAAACGTCCGTTCCTTCAAAAAAACAGAGGCTAGGATAAAGGTTGATACTTTTATCATTGGGCAAATTGGGAGAGGGTTTTATTGACAAACTATAAGTAGTTTGATGTGTGTAATTTTCTAAAGGAATTACTTTTAAATCACATTGAATTCCGTTTTTGAGCCATTTCTCTCCGTTAATCATGCGTCCATATTCACCAATTGTCATTCCATAAACAACAGGTACTTTGTGCATTCCCACAAAACTTTTATAGGGAGTTTCTAAGACGGGTCCGTCAATATAATGTCCATTAGGATTCGGTCTATCAAGAACAATCAATTGGATCCCCAATTCTGCACAAGCCTCCATTACATAATGTAAAGAAGAAATGTAAGTATAAAAACGTGCCCCTACATCTTGAATGTCAAAAACAAGCACATCAATTCCTTTTAATTGGGCTGCAGAGGGTTTCTTGTTTTTTCCATAGAGAGAGACTAAAGGTAATTTCGTTTTTTTATCCAATCCATCTAAAATCGTTTCGCCAGCATCTGCCTTCCCTCTAAAACCATGTTCTGGTGCAAATACTTTTTTTACAGAGATTCCCTTATAATTATTCAGGTAATCTACTAAATGAAACGTTTTTCTTTTCGTCTCCTTATTATTAGAAGTGGCTGCTCCAAATAGTAAGACAGACAATTCAGATGTTTGATTCGCGACAATTGCAATATTTTTGTCTTTTAAAAGAGGAAGATATAAATCAGTTCTTTCAGCACCCGTTTTAATACTTACGTTGTCTTTTATCAAACGATCTTTTTTTAATATAGAATCTTTACGACTCGTTTTTTGAGCACAAGAAATCAGCTGAAAATTCAGCATTAGAAATAATAATAAATATGTACTTTTGAAAGGTTTAAAATCGATCATAGTTTGAATTACGAGTTATTTATTGCAAAACGCGTTATTAGTGGCAAAAAGTATAAAAATAGCATTTCATCGCCAATAATAAAAATTGCAATCACTGCAATTGCGTTAGGAATTATTATTATGCTTGTTGCTGTTGCAACTGGCGCTGGTCTGCAATACAAAATTCGTGATAAAATGGCGGGGTTTAAAGGGCATGTGCAAATTGTCAATTACGATGCTAATAATTCTGATATTTCAACAGTACCCATCAAAAAGAATCAAGATTTTTACCCGAAATTTGAGGGAATCTCAGGGATTAAAAATATTCAAGTTTTTGCAAATAAATTTGGAATTTTAAGAACTAAAACTGACTTTGAAGGGATTTTATTTAAAGGAGTTTCTACAGATTACGATTGGACTTTCTTTAAGGAATATCTAATCGCTGGAAAAACCCCTGATTTGAAACAAGAAAGAACCAAAGAAGTCTTATTATCTCAGACGATTATAAATCGATTGCAACTAAAATTAAACGACACTATTTTAGCTACTTTTAGAAAAACAGCAACGAGTAAATTACCTTCAAATAGAAAATATACAATTGTTGGAATTTACAATTCTGGTTTTGCCGAATTCGACAAAACGATGATGATAGGGGATCTTAGAGAAGTGCAAAACCTAAACAAATGGTCAGAAAATGAAGTTGGTGGTTTTGAAGTCATTTTAGAAAGTTTTGATGAGATTGAAGTAAAAGGAGCAGAAATTTATAGTCAAATCGGTGCTACTTTAAATAGCAAAACAATTTTGGACAATTACCCTACAGTGTTTGAATGGATTCAACTTTTTGACAATAATGTGTGGTTTATTATTACCATTATGGTCCTCGTTGCTAGCATCAATATGATCACTGCCCTACTCGTTTTAATTTTAGAACGTGTACAAATGATTGGTATTTTAAAAGCATTGGGAAGCACAAACACCAGCATCCGAAAAATATTTTTATACAACGCAAGTTACCTTATTGTCAAAGGACTTTTTTGGGGAAATATTGTCGGACTATCCGGTATTTTCATCCAGCATTATTTTAAAATAATCACTCTAAACCCTGAAACATACTATGTAACAACAATGCCTGTTTACATTTCTTTTACCTATATTCTATTACTTAATATTGGTACATTAATTATCTCATTTGCAATCCTCATTATCCCTTCTTATATCATCACAAAAATTCAGCCTTCAAAAGTGATTAAGTTTGCTTAAGTAAAAATTAGTATGCTCTTTTTAATCCAATCAACTTTAAAAAAATATATTTTAGGACAAAATTGTAAAGTCACTCCATAAAAAACCAACAACTAAAAAGCCATCTCTTACAAGATGGCTTTTATGAATTAACTAAATTAAATAACATACAAAAAAAGACAGTTTATGAGGTTGTCCTCCTGTTTTATAATGGCAAGTAATGTGCCAAAATCTTTATAAAAACTCTTTTTTAGATATATTTAACATACTGCACCTAGTTTCTTCTCTTTTTGACTTTAGAAACCATAGGTAGCGTCTTTTTTAAGGTTTCTACTATCGCATACGCTGCAGGACAAACTGCTGTATTTGCAACCGTTAAATCAGAAATATTTATAAACTTTTTTCTATTTGTGTGTGGGTATTCTGCACATGCTTTTGGGCGAACATCATAAATAAAACAGCTATTATCCGATGCATCAAAAAAAGAACAAGGTGCTGTCTTTAACACCATAAAATCGTCTTCATCTCTTTCTAAATATTGATCATTAAACGCAGCTACTTTCATTTTTAAATGCTTAGCAATGCGCTCCGTATCTTTTTCTGTAAAAATGGGGCTTGTAGTTCTACAACAATTTCCACAATCTAAACAATCTGTCTTTTTAAACTCAGCATCATGGATCTCTTGCACAACATAATCAAAGTTTTTGGGGACTCTTTTTTTTACATTTGCAAAGTATTTGAGGCTTTCTTTCTTCGCTTCTTTAGCTAATTTTGGGAGTTGTTCCAAGCGTTTTTCCATACTGCAAAAATACAATTATTCTTAACCAAAAATCCTTCAAAAAAACAAATAAAAAAATGTAGTTTTGTATTTCAATTTTTCAAGATTAAATGAAGATACAAAACATCATAGAAACCAACATTAAAGAAGGTTTTTTAGCGATATATAATATAGAAATTCCAACGGTAGAATTTCAAGCGACCAGAAAAGAATTTGAAGGAGATATCACTGTTGTTGTATTTCCTTTATTGCGTTACAAAAAAGGAAATCCTGTTCAAATTGGAGAAGATTTAGGAAAATATATTGTAGCAAATGTTTCTGAAATTACAAATTACAACGTTGTAAAAGGCTTTTTAAACCTAGTGGTTGATGATGCATTTTACACAAGTTTCTTCAATACGATCTATTCAAATTCATCGTATGGTTTTGTGGCTCCAAAAATGGAGGAAAAAGCCATGATGGTAGAATACTCATCACCAAACACCAATAAACCTTTACACCTAGGGCATATTCGTAATAATTTATTGGGATATGCTGTTGCAGAAATCTTAAAAGCTGCTGGTAAAAAAGTATACAAAACACAGATTATTAACGACAGAGGAATTCATATTTGTAAATCAATGTTAGCTTGGGTGAAGTTTGGTCATGGAGAAACTCCAAAATCTTCAGGTTTAAAAGGTGACAAATTGGTTGGGAATTATTATGTAAAATTTGATCAAGAATATAAGAAGGAAATTTCCCACTTAATTACGGAAGGAAAAACAGAGGAGGATGCTAAAAAACAAGCACCTCTTATACTAGCAGCACAACAAATGTTACTAAAATGGGAAGCTGGAGACGCACAGGTTGTTGCGCTTTGGAAAACTATGAACGCTTGGGTTTATGAAGGTTTTGATGTTACTTACAAAAGTATGGGAGTGGATTTTGATACCTTATATTATGAAAGTAATACGTATTTATTAGGAAAGGATGTGGTTGCACAAGGAATCGAAAAAGGCGTCTTCTACAAAAAAGAAGATGGTGCTGTTTGGTGTGATTTAACGGAAGAGGGATTGGATGAAAAGATTGTATTGCGCTCTGATGGAACCGCAGTATATATGACCCAAGATATTGGGACAGCCATTCAACGTGTAAAGGATTATGCAGATGTTGGAGGCATGGTTTATACAGTTGGAAATGAACAAGATTATCATTTCCAAGTATTGTTTTTAATTTTGAAAAAATTAGGTTTTGATTGGGCAAAACAATTACATCATTTAAGCTATGGAATGGTAGATTTACCTTCTGGAAAAATGAAATCTAGAGAAGGGACTGTGGTAGATGCAGATGAATTGATGATAGAAATGACAGCAACGGCTAAAGCTATTTCTGAAGAATTAGGGAAATTAGATGGATATTCTAACCAAGAGAAGAATGAATTATACAAAACAATTGGCTTAGGGGCTTTAAAATATTTTATTTTGAAAGTAGATCCAAAAAAGAGAATTTTGTTTGACCCAAAATCTTCTGTAGATTTTCAAGGAAATACAGGCCCTTTTATTCAATATACCTATGCAAGAATTCGGTCTATTATTAGAAAAGCAACTTTTGATTATTCTAAATCAGTAACGATTGATCTACATGAAAAAGAAAAAGAATTAATAAAACAATTGGAAATCTATCCTGAAATGGTGCAACAAGCAGCTGCAAATTATTCACCAGCGATTATTGCGAATTACACCTATGATTTGGTCAAAGAATTTAATTCTTTTTATCAAAACGTATCTATTTTAGGAGAAGAAAATCAAGATAAAAAAGTATTTAGAGTACAATTGGCAGAAAAGGTAGCCAGTACTATAAAAGCTGGATTTTTATTATTGGGAATTGAGGTTCCTGAGAGAATGTAGAAATGATTGACAGGTACATTAGGCATTAGTAACGGAGTGGTTAGTAGGAAAAGAAAATATAACGGAAAGCCATTTAAACGTGTCTGCGGTAGTCAGGCGTGAAAAAAAATGATTCATTTTTATATTCATAACGTTAGAATCAATAAATTTGTAAAAAATTAAAATAAACTATTAATAATAAAAGGTTTTTAATCTTTTCATATTAAATCTTTAAATAGCATTATGAAATACGACATCATTATCATAGGAAGTGGCCCTGGAGGATACGTTACAGGAATTAGAGCTTCTCAATTAGGCTTTAAAGTTGCCATTGTAGAAAAGGAATCTTTAGGCGGAATTTGTTTAAACTGGGGATGTATTCCTACAAAAGCATTATTAAAATCTGCTCAAGTATATGATTATTTAAAACATGTTGATCAATATGGTTTGAAAGCGGAAGCGATCGATAAAGATTTTGATGCCGTTATCAAAAGAAGTCGTGGTGTTGCAAATGGAATGAGCAAAGGTGTTGCTTTTTTGATGAAGAAAAACAAGATCGATATCATTGATGGTTTTGGTAAAGTGCAGACGGGTAAAAAAGTTGCGGTTACTTCAGAAGATGGAACAATCACTGAATACAGTGCTGACAATATTATTATTGCCACGGGTTCTCGTTCTAGAGAATTACCAAATTTACCACAAGATGGTGTAAAAGTAATTGAATACAGAAAAGCAATGACCTTACCAAGTCAACCAAAATCTATGATTGTTGTAGGTTCTGGAGCTATTGGTGTAGAGTTTGCGCATTTCTATAACACAATGGGTACAGAAGTTACTATTGTAGAATATATGCCAAATTTAGTTCCTGTAGAAGATATTGATATTTCAAAACAATTTGAAAAATCTATTAAAAAAGCAGGAATAACCGTAATGACAAATGCTTCTGTAGAGGCTGTTGATACATCTGGCGAAGGGGTTGTTGCTACAGTGAAAACGAAAAAAGGGGAACTGAAATTAGAAGCGGATATTTTATTATCTGCAGTGGGTATCAAATCAAATATCGAAAATATCGGTTTAGAAGATGTTGGAATTATTGTTGATAGAGACAAGATTTTAGTAAACGATTTTTATCAAACAAATATTCCTGGTTATTATGCAATTGGTGATGTAGTTCCTGGTCAAGCATTAGCACATGTTGCTTCTGCAGAAGGAATTACTTGTGTAGAAAAGTTAGCAGGCCTACATACTGAACCAATTGATTATGGAAACGTTCCTGGTTGTACGTATGCAACTCCAGAAATTGCTTCTGTGGGTTTAACAGAAGCAAAAGCGATTGAAGCTGGTTACGAATTAAAAGTGGGCAAATTTCCTTTTTCTGCATCAGGTAAAGCTGCGGCTGCAGGAACTACTGATGGTTTTGTAAAAGTGATTTTTGATGCAAAATATGGAGAATGGTTAGGTTGTCATATGATTGGTGCAGGAGTTACAGATATGATTGCTGAAGCAGTTTTAGGGCGCAAATTAGAAACAACTGGTCATGAAGTTTTAAAAACAATTCATCCACACCCAACAATGAGTGAAGCAGTTATGGAAGCAGTTGCAGATGCATATGACGAAGTAATTCACTTATAAAAATATATTTTTTAATCGAAAAATTGAAAACCTTACCTATCTGGTAAGGTTTTTTTATATTTGACTTACATATAAAATGATCCTTGCCCCATAAATTGTCCTATCTAAAAAAAAAATGATCACTAACAAAAAGAAATTTTCAAAAGAAATTTTAAAAGGCATTTTAAAATTGTTTGTTGCTGGGGTCTTTATTGGAATTTTGAAGGAATATGATTTTATAATAGCCATCGTTCTTGCAATAAAAATTCTTCATAATATTTACAAGGAAATCGTTCAACCAACAAACAAAAATTGGTTGTTATTAGCTGGAATGTTATTAACTGGTTTTGGAGGAATTGTTGGCGAAACCTGGGGAGTAACAAAGGGATACTGGGAATACCATAAAGTGATAAGGCAATTGCCTTTATGGTTGCCTTTTGCATGGATGCTTGCTTTCCATTATTTATATAAACTGGAACGGAATTTAATTCCTTTACTAACTCATAAAACACAAAAGAACAAAGTTGTTTTAGCTATTATTTTGGCGTTACTCTTACCTGCTTTTGGGGAAGTAATTACAATATATTTAGGCGTTTGGACCTATTACTGGCCTTATCAAATCTTAGGGATTCCTATATATGCGTTTGTTTGCTTGGTTTTTGTTCACATGTTCGTTTATACTATTTTACACTTTGTGTGTAAAAAATATAAAATTGATGATGTGGTTTTTAATTGATTATTGCACAGAGTTTCACAAAAACAAACAGAGGTTCACGGATTTTACAGATTATTGTGTGTTTTTAAGTTAGATGATGACTGAATACTGCCTACTGAATACTGCCTACTAAAACCTCCAAGCAACAATCCTAGTTACTTTATTTCCTTGATGCATCGGAATGATTTTAAATTCTTGCACTCCTAATTTCTTGGAAGACTTTTCTAAGCTCTTTACATTTTCTTTTTTAGAAACTAAACTTGTAAACCATTTACTACTTTTAGGAAACAAAGAACTTTCATAGAGATAATTATGCAAAAAGGCTTTTTCACCTCCAACATACCAAAGCTCATTATTATTTCCCGCAAAATTTCTAATAGCGTTATTTCCTAAATTTCTAGATTTTCTACCATTCGCTCCTTGTGCTTCCTCTGCCGACTTATAAAAAGGCGGGTTACACATTGTTGCAGAAAAAGAATCATCGTCTTTTAAAATTCCTTTTAAAATTTGTTCTTCTTTCAATTGTTGACGCAATTCAATTTTTGAATCAAATTTATTGTCGTCCATAATATCTTGGGCAACATCTAGAGAATCTATATCAATATCAGTAGCTACAAAATTCCAATTGTAGGTTGCAATTCCTAATAATGGATAAATTGCAGTAGCCCCGGTACCAATATCTAAGATCTTGATATTTTCTTCAGAAGAAAGTAAGTCTGCCAAATAATGAATATAGTCTAAACGTCCAGGAATTGGTGGACACAAATTCTTCGCAGGAAAGTTCCAACTTGAAATTTTTTCAAAAGAAAATAGTAACGCTTTATTCAATTCTCTTACAGCCTCAGGATTCGAAAAATCTATGGTCACAGTATCAAACTGGTTTTTGGCGACAAACTCTTTTAGTAATGGATTCACGAGAATTAACGCATCAAAATCATACCCTTTATTAAATTTGTTTTTTGGATGTAAACCTTTTTCTTTCATTCTAATTCTAGTACTGTAAACTCTAATTTCAAAGGTTTTAAAGCACCTTTTATCGCTTTTATATAAGAAGTCCCATACTTCAAATAAGATTCGGAAAAATTACGTTGCCGCTCTTCTAAACTTTGGTTTGGCAAAATCTCATTTTGAAGTTGAATAATTCTTTCAACCAACTCTTTTTGTCTTTTTTTCTCAGCTTTTAAAAAACGTTTTTTTAAATTCTCTAGACCTTTAATTTGTTTTCTTTTTTGTGCATTTACTGCTTTTAGAAAAGAAATATCTGTTTGTTTTGCAACCGCTTCCAATTCAGAAAACTGTTTTTCTAGGAATTGAATTTTTTCATCAAAGTTAACTTTAATGTCAGCATTTTCAATTATTTTTTTTGATAATAAATCATGTTGATTTAAAAATAATTCTTCAAAAGATATCTTGAGTCTTTTCAATTTATTTCCTTGTTTTTCTGAAACTACTTGTACAGAATTTCGCAACAACAAAACAGGATATGGAATTGCTACTTCTTCAAAATATTCTTTTAAAGCTAGCCAATATGCGATTTCTCCTCCTCCCCCTACATAGCAAATATTTGGCAAAACGACCTCTTGATACAAAGGTCTCATAATTACATTTGGAGAAAATACGGCTGGATTTTCATCAAGTTTTTTTAAAATTTCAGCTTTCGAGAAAGTAATCTTGGTCGTGTTTACTTTGTAAATTCCGTCTTCAAAAAGAATGCGTTCTCTAAAATTCTTGCCTAAATAAAATAAATTGATTGCTCTTGGGTTTGCTTGAATTTTATAGTTTTTCTCTAAATCTGTAATTGTTTTTGAAACGGCTTTAAAAGAGGTTTGGTTTTCTAATTCGTCTTTTATAATTGGCTGAAATAATTGTTTTAAATTAGCATCATCTCCATCAATAATAACCAAACCATATTCACCAAACAATTCATTGACAATAAAACGCGTTGCATTCGCTAAATTATCATGTTTCAAATACGCATCAGAAAATAATTTTTGAATAAATAATGCGTTCTTAGAATTCCCTAAATGTTTAGAAAATACATCTAAAACAGCTGCCAATCCTTTTGTTGAAAATCGCCCAACAGCCCCTCCTTTTTTTCTATCCCATAATACTTTTTTTCCTTCAAAATTAAAATAATTAATTTCTTCAAAATCATGATCTTCTGTTGCCATCCAATACGTGGGTACAAAATTTTTCTCTGGAAATTTTGTAGATAATTCTTCACACAAATTAATCGTAGAAAGAATTTTATAAAGAAAATATAAAGGTCCTGTAAATAGGTTTAATTGGTGGCCGGTAGTTATTGTAAAGGTATTTTTTTCTTTTAAAATTTGAATATTTTTATCTGTTTTTTTAGAAATCTTAAAATTTTGATATTGCCTTTTTAACGCAGCAACCAATACCAATCTTGACGATAACGGAAATGACTGCTGTTTCTCTTGTATCTGCTTACCAAAACCAGTAATATCAGGAAAGTTATTATAAAATGGTTGTATAGATTCCTTCTTCTCTATATAATCTAACATTGTTTTAGAGAAAAATCCAGTTGTTTTAAAAGGAATCTGTGTTGCTTTCATATTCAATGAAAAATTAGATTTTTTTGAGAACAATCAGCAGTAGAAATAGAATTCATTTTGTTTGATTAGTTTTTGATAAAAATACGAATAATTTTGCCTTCGTCGTGAAGTAAAATTGAATCTTAAAGAAAAAGCCGTTCCAAAGTTATGTCTAAGGGTTTCATCAATGACAGGATCTAATACAGTTCAAAAACTGGCTAAATTGGTGTCTATTTGGATTATTATTTTACAGGAGTTCCATACAAATCATAATCTCCAGCTTCATGAATTTCTATCTCTATAAATTCCCCTATTTTTATGTAATGTTCTTTTGCATCGACGAGTACATCATTATCTACATCTGGAGAATCAGATTCTGTTCTTCCGTAGAAATATTCGCCATCTTTTCGATCAAACAAACACCTGAAGGTTTTGCCCACCTTTTCTTGATTCAATTCCCAAGAAATTTGAGATTGAACTTCCATGATCTCATTGACTCTTTTAAATTTTACTTCCGCAGGAACATCGTCTTCTAAAACATAAGCTCCCGTATTTTCTTCGTGAGAATATTCAAAGGCACCTAAACGTTCAAAACGCATTTCTTCTACCCAATCTTTCAACTCTTGAAACATGGCTTCTGTTTCTCCTGGATACCCAACAATTAA
>CATITK010000118.1 GCA_949545755.1 Polaribacter sejongensis
GTTTCTTTCTTTTCTAAAAAGTCTAACTTTTTGTTATAATCATTTTCTTTATGTTCTAAAGAGCTGTTAAGACGTTTGTTTTTGTCTACTTCAGATGCCACTTGAGACTCTCTATCTCTAATGCGTTTTTCAACATCAGAAATCTTCTTTTCTCTGGTAATAACTACTTTTTCATGCTCAGATTTAAGTTCAATAAACTTTTCTTTCGCTTGTAATATTTTATCTTTTTTAATAGCATCTGCATCTATTTTTGCCTCTTTTAAAATTGTAGCGGCTTCTTTTCTAGTGGCGTTAAGCACGTTTTTCCCTTTTGTTTTCTCCAAAGCTTTTGCAATTAAAAGTCCAACTGCAATTCCTATTACGACTCCCATAACAATGGGAAATATCATTCCATCCATAATTTAAATTTAGTATATAAAAAAAGCCTACATTAGTTTGGTTTTTTAAACTCCATTATGGTTACTTATAGGACTAACTAACTGATCAAGGATCCACTCAGAGAACTGAAACAAGTTCAGTACTAGGGGCATGCTTTTGCAGTTAAGACTCATCCTTCATAATTGAATCGTGTTGAGTTTAATAAACAATTTACTAACGTAGGCAGTGTTTTGTTAATGTATATTTTAAAGAACTTATTTTAAATGAGAATCAACTAAATTAGTTAACTCTTTTATTTTATCAACTACTTCTCTACTTGTCGAATCCTTTTCTATTGATGAAATTTCTACTTTTGAAGCAAATTGCAATGCACACATTGCTAAAACATCTTGTTTATCGCTTACGGCATAATTTTTTTCATAAGTAGCAATTAATTTATTAATAGCATTTGCAGCTTTTCGCATCCCTTCTTCTTCTTTCGTGTTATTAACACTTAAAGGATAAGTTCTACCAGCTATAATAATATTAATTTTAAGTATTCCCACAATTTAAAGAACTTTATTCATGTAACTGAATAATACATTTGTCGATTTCTCGAATTAAAGCATTTATTTTAAGTTTCGTATCTCTTGTATTTGTACTACTGCCATCTATAGTTTTTGCAATTTTAAGCAAATCATATTGCTTTTTTTGTGCTGCTAATAATTGCTCTTTTTCTATGAGTTGATGCTGTAATTCATTTGTGTTTTGAAGCAATATTTCATTTTCACTCTTTAAAAATTCATAATTAAAAAGCAAGTTTTTTAACTTATCTTGCAGTAAATGAATTGCTTCTATTGTATTACTCATCTAAACTTTTAGAAAATAACTATATCCACAAAGTTAACATTCTGTTTTATACTTTACAACATTTTGTTGCTTTATTACTAATATGCTAAAAATTAAACATTTACTGAAAAGATGTTTTTCACTATTTTTACACAAAAATAATTCCAATTTGAAACAACCATTTTTATTACTCCTATTTTTTACGTCTTTTTTAAGTTTTTCTCAAGAAAAATATCCTAAAAATTATTTTAGAAGTCCGTTAGAGATACCCACGGTTTTGGCAGGTACTTTTGGAGAATTAAGAAGTAATCATTTTCATTCTGGTATCGATATTAAAACACAAGGTAAAGAGGGTTTAAATATTTATGCTGCTGCAGATGGTTACGTTTCAAGAATAAAAGTAGCTCAATTTGGTTTTGGAAAAGCGATATACATTACACATCCTAATGGTTATACTACCGTCTATGCACATATAAGTAGGTTTTCTGATAAAATTGAAAAATATGTAAAAAAAATTCAATATAAGAAAGAGCGTTATCAAACAGGAAATTTATTTTTTAAAGAAGAAAAGTTTCCTGTACAAAAAGGAGACATTATTGCTTTCACGGGTAATACAGGTAGTTCTAGCGCTCCACATCTGCATTATGAAATACGAAATACAGAAACAGAAAAGATTATTAATCCTTTGGCTTTTGGATTGCAAGTAGCTGATACAAAACCTCCCGTTTTTCAATCACTAAAAGTCTATCCTTTAAACAACAGTTCAAGAATTAATCATCAAAATAAAAGCTTTATTCTTCCAATAAAAAATATTAAAAAAGGGGAATATCGCGTGGAGAGAATTTCTGCTGCTGGAACTATTGGCTTTGGAGTCCGTCTTTTTGACAGACTTGATAAAGCTTCAAATAAAAACGGAATTTATAGTTTAGAAATGTTCGTAAATGGAAAACGCTTTTATTACCATGATGTAGAAAAATTTTCATTCTCAGAAAGCAAATTCATCAACTTACACATAGATTATCCACATTATAAAAAATATAAAAAACGATATCAAAAAACATTTAAAGAGTCTAAAAACGAACTTTCTACTTATGAAAACTTAATCAATAATGGAAAAATAAACATTAAAAATGGACTGAGTTATACCCTAAAAATTATTGCAAAGGATTACAAAGGAAATACAAGCTCCTTAATAATACCTGTTTTAGGGAAAGAAAGCAACCCTATTTTTCAACAATTAAAAGACACCACTGAGTTTAAAATCATTGCTACCAATTTTCAGAAATTTAAAAAAGAAAATGTTACGATTGCTTTTCCAAAAAACACTTTTTATGAAGATCTTTATTTAGATTTTAAAGTTGAAAAAGGGGTGGCAAAAATACACACACCTACCCTTCCTTTAAATAAAAGTTTTACGTTAACTTTTGATGTTTCTAACTATTCAAAAAATGAAAAACAGCAGTTATATATTGCTAATTTGGAGTATCCAAAATATCCAAGTTTTCAAAATACTAGAAAAAAAGACAGTACATTTTATACGACAACAAAACAATTAGGAAATTACGCCTTGGTTGCAGATCTACAGAAACCTAAAATAAATTTACTTTTTATTAAAGACAAACAATGGATTTCTAAACATAAAACCCTAAAAGTAAAGATTTCTGATATTGGCACTGGCATAAAAGATTACAGAGCTACTATAGACGGGAAATGGATTTTAATGGAGTATAATCATAAAAAAAACATATTAACTTATAATTTTAGTGATAAAAAATTGGTGGGTAGCAAACATATCTTTAAAATTGTAGTCTCGGACAATGTTGGAAATACGAATACACTTTCTGCAACGTTCTTTAAGAAACAAGTAAACTAAATATACGTGAAAAAAGTCTTTCTATTTTTATTCATTCTTCCCCTTTTTGCTTTTGCTCAAAAGATGACAACCCTAAAGGGAACTGTTAAAAATAAAAACAAACAACCAATAGAGAATGTTTCCATTAGATATAATAATATCGGTACTACTTCAGACAAAAACGGTAGGTACATCATTAGAGTTCCTTACAAAAAAGAAATTACATTAGTTTTTAGTCATATATCTTATAGCGTCTTTACTAAAAAACATACTGCAAACAATAGAAATGGTGTGCGCCTTTCTGTTATTCTTACTCCGAAGACAGAAGAATTGGATCGAATCGTAATTCAAGACAATCGAAAAAAGTTACAAGGTTTAAAGACGATTGATGTGAATGTCGTTAAAAATGTTATTGGTCCTAATGCAGGTGTAGAAAATATTTTAATGACATTACCTGGCGTAAATAATAACAACGAATTAAGTACGCAATACAATGTTAGAGGTGGTAATTTTGACGAAAACTTGGTGTATGTAAACGGAATTGAAATATATAGACCTTTTTTAATCCGATCTGGACAGCAAGAAGGGTTGAGCTTTATAAATCCTAGTATGGTTCAGAATATTAACTTTTCTGCTGGAGGTTTTCAAGCAAAATATGGTGACAAATTATCTTCTGTTTTAGATATTACCTATAGAAAACCGACCGAAATTACCACCACGTTAGATGTAAGCCTTCTAGGTGGGAGTATCACCTTTGAAGCACCTTTAATTGAAGAAAAATTGACTGCTATAAGCAGTTTAAGATACAGAGACAACAGCCTTTTTGTTAACAGCAAACAGATTGAAACCAATTTTAGACCTCGTTTTATTGATTTTCAAACTTTTTTATCATACAAAGCTTCAGATTACTTACAATTTAATTTTTTAGGAAACTTTTCTCTAAATGATTATAACTACAAACCAATCTCAAGAAGAACTCGTTTTGGGACAGTTTCAGCCCCGCTAGAATTGACTGTATTTTATAGCGGAAAAGAGCAAGACAATTACCTCACCCTTTTTGGTGCATTTTCCACAGAATATAAAGTAAATAATTATTTGTCATTTACGGGAACCCTTTCTAGATACAATACACAAGAAGAAGAGCATTATGACATTTCAGCTGCCTATAGTATTGGTGAAGTTGATGCTAATATTGGGTCTGAAAACTTTGGAAATGTAGATTTTTCCCAAGGGATTGGGTCTCAATTAAATCATGCTCGTAATGATTTAGATGCTTTGATTACAAATATGCAACTAAAAGGAACTTATAAGAAAAACAAACACCAAATAGATTTTGGTGTAAAATACCAAAAAGAAGATATTAGAGATCGTATTAGAGAATGGGAAATAATAGATTCTTTAGGATTTTCGATTAGACCTCCTAGCCATATTCGCAATAATGAACCCTATAATGATCCTGTAATTGAAGTACCAATTACACCTTTTCAAAATATTAGAGGAGACAATGAAGTTCAAATAAATCGTATTTCTGGCTTTGTTCAATTAAACCAAAAACATTTCTGGAACGACAACGAAATTTGGTATAGTATCGGTTTAAGAACACAAAATTGGAATGTTTCTTCTGATGGAAACACATCAAAAACACAAACGATTATTAGCCCTAGAGCTCAGTTTGCGATAAAGCCCAACTGGGAAAAAGACATGTTATTTAGAATTTCTGGAGGATGGTATTCGCAGCCACCCTCTTACAGAGAATTAAGAGATTCCAATGGAAATATAAATGGAGCTTTAAAAGCACAAAAATCGATTCACTACGTTGCTGGAATGGATTATAGTTTTGAGATGTGGGAAAGGCCCTTTAAACTAACAACAGAAATTTATTATAAAGATTTATCTGATATAAATGCTTACACTATTGATAATGTAAGAATTAGATACAGAGCAGACAATAACACCACAGCATATGCTCAAGGTTTAGATGTTCGATTGAATGGAGAATTTGTTCCTGGAAGTGATAGCTGGGTAAGTCTTGGATACTTAAAAACAGAAGAAAATATCAATAATAGAGGCGCTATTTCGAGACCTTCTGACCAAAGAATAAAACTGGGTATTCTTTTTCAAGATTATGTTCCTAACATACCAAATTTAAAAGCATATTTAAACTTGGTATACAATACAGGTGTCCCTGGAGGTTCTCCCTCCTATGCAGATGTATACCAATATCAAGAACGTTTAAGAGATTACAAGCGTGCTGATTTTGGTGTTTCTTATATTTTTACAGATGCAAACAAACAATACACAATAGGATGGTTATCTAAATTTAAAGAATTGAGTGCTGGCTTAGAGTTATTTAATATGTTTGATATTAAAAACTCAATTACCAACACCTGGGTTCGAGATGTATATTCTAAAACACAATTTGGAATTCCGAACTTTTTGACTGGTAGAATATTGAATTTTAAAATTGGGATGAAGTTTTAATGAATAAAAAAAACGAGCTGATGTTCATCAACTCGCCTACATTCTTTTTTATTTAAACGAAAGGTTTACCCTAAAATTTGCGCTGCATGTGCTTTGGTTTTAACTTTTAATATGATATCTTCTATCATTCCATTTTCATCAATCACAAAAGTTGTTCTGTGAATTCCATCATATTCTTTACCCATAAACTTCTTTGGTCCCCAAACATTATAAGCTGTTATGACAGATTTATCTTCATCTGCTAATAATGGAAATGGAAGTGCATGTTTATCAATCCAGTTTTGCTGTTTTTTGGCAGTATCTGCACTTGCACCTAGTACTTCATATCCTTTTGATAAAAAAGATTGGTAATTGTCACGCAAATCACAAGCCTCAGCTGTACAACCGGGTGTACTTGCTCTTGGATAGAAGAATAACACTAGCTTTTTACCTGAATAATCTGTTAGTTTTATCGTATTTCCTGCATTGTCTTTTGCTTCAAACGAAGGAGCCTTGTCTCCTATTTTTAATGATGTCATATTATGGCTTGGTTTTTAAAGTTTAAAAATACAACGTTTATAGAGTTCTTTCAAACTTAATTATAAAAAATAAAATTTAAATTGGTAATTGTACTTGCTACTTTTTTAACTTTACAACTTTATAACGCACTTTATGAATAAACAAGAAAAAGTACAATTTGTCATTGATACGCTTCAAGAAAAGTATCCAGAGATCCCTATTCCTTTAGATCATAAAGATCCTTACACTTTGCTAATTGCTGTTTTATTGTCTGCTCAATGTACGGATGTTAGAGTCAATAAAATCACCCCTTTGTTATTTTCAAAAGCGGACAATCCATTTGATATGATAAAAATGTCTGTGGAAGAAATTAAGGGAATTATTCGTCCTTGTGGATTATCTCCAATGAAGTCGAAAGGAATTTATGGCTTGTCAAAAATTTTGATTGAAAAGTACAATGGCGAAGTTCCACAGAGCTTTGAAGGTTTAGAAGCGTTACCTGCTGTGGGTCATAAAACAGCAAGTGTTGTTATGAGTCAGGCCTTTGGTGTGCCTGCTTTTCCTGTAGACACCCATATCCATCGATTGCTCTGGCGTTGGAATTTGACCAATGGAAAAAATGTTACACAAACAGAAAAAGACGCGAAACGGTTATTTCCAAAAGAATTATGGAATGATTTGCATCTACAGATTATTTGGTATGGCAGAGAATATTCTCCTGCTCGTGGTTGGGATTTAGAAAACGATATTATTACCAAAACAATTGGTAGAAAGTCTGTTTTGGATAAATATTACAAAGGAAAATGATATTGTTTCACAAAGATTTCAACCGTTTTCACTGATGAATACACAAGATCATATTACCATAAAAAATGGAGCTCCTTGGGTTTGGAAAGGCAATGAAAAAGCTAAAAAAAAGCTTCAACATTAGCTGAAGCTTTTTACACCCTTAATTCAAATTTAATTCAATGAAATTTTCTGATTTTGTTTTTACAAAAGTGAGTGTTTTGGAAAAATTAATCAAAAACTGAACAGTCTCTTGTGTGGGTTGCATCTGAAATTCAGATGACTTTTTTGAGTAAAGTTGCATCATATAGTTTGTTTAAAATGTTGATTACAAAACAGTAACGATGCCTTTTTTATTTTATTGCTAATTGACTAAAATAATTTTATGCTTTTCTATTAATTTTCGCATATTAATTAAAGCGTATCGCATTCTTCCCAAGGCGGTATTTATACTAACACCGGTATTTTCACTTATTTCATTAAAACTCATGTTTTTATACAAACGCATTACCAAAACTTCTTTTTGTTCTTCTGGCAACTCTTTGACAAGCTCTCTTACATCATTATAAATCTGCTCTTGTATCATTTGTTTTTCTGCATTTAAGTTTCCATCACCTAAAACAGAAAAAATATCAAATTCATCTGTATTTTTAAAAGAAGGCATTCTATTTGTTTTTCTAAAATGGTCTATCACCAAATTATGAGCAATCCGCATCACCCAAGGCAAAAACTTACCTTCTTCATTATAATTACCTTTTTTCAAAGTTCGAATCACTTTAATAAAAGTGTCTTGAAAAACATCCTCTGCAGTATCTCTGTCTTTCACTTTACTATATATAAAACTCATCAATCTTTGTTGATGCCTTTTAATTAAAAGAGCTAAAGAAGCCTCTTTTCCTTCAATATATTCACTTACTAATATACTATCTGTAATTGGATTTTTTCGCGTCATAACTACTTTTTGAAGAACCTGTAGTTCTTCTAATTTAAGATTAAATTAATAATTTAAAAAGTAGTTTTTTACTATACGCTTGTAATTTTAGATTTGTTATGAACATCAAATATCTTTATTATTTATGAAAACAACAAACATTTTAACAAATTTCATTCATATTAGTTTTAAAATAGATTAAAAAAGAGGTATTTTTATCCCTTATATTTTATCATAAATGAAGACTGACATTTCTACTGTAAACCCCAAAGAAAACATCATAATTAAAGGAGCAAAACTTCATAATTTAAAGAATATTGATGTTGTTATTCCAAGAAATAAGTTGGTTGTAATTACAGGTCTTTCAGGTTCTGGAAAGTCTTCTTTGGCTTTTGACACCTTATATGCGGAGGGTCAAAGACGCTATGTAGAGAGCTTGTCTTCTTATGCGCGTCAATTTTTAGGAAAATTAGACAAACCTAAAGTAGATTATATCAAAGGGATTGCACCCGCAATTGCTATTGAACAAAAGGTAAATTCTACAAATCCGCGTTCTACTGTAGGAACCTCCACCGAAATTTACGATTATATTAAATTATTATATGCAAGAATAGGTAGTACTTTCTCTCCTATTTCTGGTAAAGAGGTAAAAAAAGACACTGTTTCTGATGTCATAAATTTTGTAAAAAAGTTTCATGAAAGAACAAAACTTTTACTTTTGGCACCTATTGCAATTGACAAAGACCGAGATTTAAAAACCGTTTTACAAGTTTTAGAACAGCAAGGTTATGCACGTTTAAAATGGAATGATTCAGTATATAAAATTGCAGATTTCCCTCAAGAAGAATTTAAAAATGAGTCGCTATTTTTAGTAGTAGATAGAATTATTACCAAAGGAGATGACGATTTCTATAACCGATTAGCCGATGCAGTTCAAACTGCCTTTTTTGAAGGGAAAGGCATTTGTTTTATCGAAAATTTAGAAGATTCTAAAGTTGCTGAATTCAGTAATAAGTTCGATTTAGACGGGATGTCTTTCTTAGAACCTAACACGCATTTGTTTAGCTTTAATAATCCTTATGGAGCATGCCCAACATGCGAAGGATACGGAAATGTAATTGGAATTGATCAAGAATTAGTAATTCCAAATACGGGTTTATCAATCTTTGAAGATTGTATTTTTCCTTTTAAAACCCCTTCATATATTCATTATAAAGAAGATTTAATAGACGTTGCTTACACTTTTGATATTCCAATTCACAAACCCTGGTTTGAGCTTACGCAAAAACAACAAGAATTAGTTTGGAATGGAAACAAAAGTTTCAACGGAATTCAGCATTTATTTACTGTTTTAGAAGAAAAGAGTTATAAAATACAAAATAGAGTAATGCTTTCCCGTTACCGTGGAAAAACAAAATGTACTTCCTGCAATGGAAAACGTTTGCGGCATGAAACTAATTTTGTGAAAATAAATGAAAAAACAATTTCTGATTTAGTAACGCTCCCTTTAGACGAATTATCTGTCTTTTTTAAAAATATAAAATTAGACAAATACAAAGCAAAAATTGGAAAACGCTTGCTGACCGAAATTAATAATCGTTTACAATTTTTAACGGATGTTGGCTTGTCATATTTAACCATCAACAGAACGTCAAATACACTTTCTGGCGGAGAGAGTCAGCGAATAAATTTGGCAACTTCTCTAGGAAGCTCACTCGTGGGTTCTATGTATATTTTAGATGAACCGAGTATTGGTTTACACCCGAAAGATACAGAACGTTTAATTCGTGTTTTAAAAGATTTACGCAATTTAGGAAATACAGTTGTAGTGGTAGAGCATGATGAAGACATCATGAAAGAAGCGGATTACATTATAGATATTGGACCAGAAGCAGGTACTTTTGGTGGAAACGTCGTTGCTGAAGGAAGTTTTAAAGAAATTTTAAAATCCGATTCTTTAACCGCAAAATATTTAAATGAAGTATTAAAAATCGAAGTACCTACAAAACGTAGAACCTCAAAAAGTAACATCCAAATTATTGGAGCCAGAGAACACAATTTACAAAATATTGATGTTACTTTTCCGCTAAATTGCTTGTCTGTAATTACAGGGGTTTCTGGTTCTGGAAAAAGCACGTTGGTAAAAAATATTTTATATCCATCCATGCAAAAAAAATTAATTGGGTATGGAGATAAAATTGGGCAACACACAGAAATAAAAGGAGACTTTGAAAGTATAAAACATGTAGAATTTATCAATCAAAACCCTATTGGGCGATCATCTCGTTCGAATCCTGTTACCTATATAAAGGCGTATGATGATATTAGAGCACTGTTTTCTAATCAGAAATTATCGAAAATCAGAAATTACAAACCCAAACATTTTTCTTTTAATGTAGAAGGCGGTCGTTGTGAAGTTTGTAAGGGAGAAGGTGAAGTGACCATAGAGATGCAATTTATGGCAGATGTCCATTTAGAATGTGATGTTTGTTCCGGAAAACGTTTCAAGAAAGAACTATTGGAAGTGAAGTTTGATGGAAAATCTATTGATGCAATCTTAAACCTTACAATTGATGATGCTGTTGCTTTTTTCTCTGAAAATTTAGTTCCTAAAATTGCAAACAAATTAAAACCTTTACAAGATGTTGGTTTGGGATATGTGCAATTAGGGCAATCTTCTTCTACCCTTTCTGGCGGTGAAGCACAAAGAATAAAATTAGCTTCCTTTTTAGTAAAAGGAAACACCAAAGACAAAGCCTTATTTATTTTTGACGAACCAACTACGGGTTTGCATTTTCATGATATTAAAAAACTATTAGCTTCTTTTACGGCCTTAATTGATAAAGGCCATTCTATTATTGTGATTGAGCACAATATAGAACTCATTAAATGTGCCGATTACATTATTGACTTGGGATTAGAAGGTGGTAAAAATGGTGGAAACCTTATCTTTCAAGGAACTCCAGAAGAACTAGCACGAAATAAAAAGTCCTATACAGCCAAATACTTGGCAGAGAAGCTGGTGTTTTAACGAATCAGACTGTGCTATCATAAAACAGAATCACTTGGATTTATCATCATTTGATTGCTGGGCACTCGGATATATGACAAAAAAATCTCCTGCTTTAAAATTATATAATCAACATATATTGAAGAATTCACAAGTTTTTTGAAACCTGTGAGCTCTTGTAAAACTTTACATTCCAAAATTTTTGAGTTTCAAAAATGATAACAACAAAAAAATCCTTCTCATAAATGAGAAGGATTTTGTTTTGGGTGGAAGACGGGACTCGAACCCGCGACACTCGGTACCACAAACCGATACTCTAACCAACTGAGCTACAACCACCATATAATTTCGGGTGCAAATATAATTGTTTTTTCTTTTCTACAGAAAGAAAAAATTAAATTAATTTATCTAAATTCTCTACAGCAACGTAACGCTCTGTAGTAAAGCCTTCTGCAAATTCAACCCCTATTAATCTTCCTAAGTCTTTTGCTCGATAATGTATACTATCCGTAAAGTTCTTAGTCGTTATAGGTGTTTCGGGGGCGTTGCTTGTAGGGTCATAAAATTGGGAAGCATAAGCTAACACAGCTTTCATTTTAACATCCATAAAACCAGTAACATTTACTACAAAATTAGGCTCACTATTTTTCCATTGTATATAATGATACACTTTTTTTGGTCTCCACTTTTCTTGTTGCTCCCCTTCTAATTCTGTTTCAATTTTTAGTAATCCGCTTAAAAAGCAAGCATCAGAAACCAAATCACTTCCTTTTGGGTGATCGATATGTCTATCATCAATCGCATTACACAACACAATGTCTGGCTGATACTTACGAATCATTTTTATGATTTCTAATTGATGTTTTTTATCATTTACAAAAAAACCATCGGCAAAACGCAAATTTTCACGAACAGAAATGCCTAATATTATAGCTGCGTCTGCAGCCTCTTGGTCTCTTAAGTCTGCTGAACCACGGGTTCCTAATTCTCCCCGAGTCAAATCTACAATACCAACTTTTTTCCCTAAAGAAATTTCTTTGGCAATTGTTGCGCCACAACTTAGCTCTACATCGTCAGGATGTGCTCCAAATGCTAAAATATCTAATTTCATTCTTCAACGTTTATTTATTTATTCGTGTAATTAATAAGAAGTGCTAATAAAAAAGGATTGCAAACTATCCTAACTTAATTAAGTGACTTTTTACCCATGCGTTATCGCTTCAATAAAACCGGTATGGTTTGCTTAGCACTTTCTAATGCTGCTAATTTACTAATTCCTTGTTCAATCCTCTAAAAAAAAACAATATCTTCGTTATATGATATCAGTATTACTTATCGGAAAGGGAAATGTAGCTACACATTTATACAATGCTTTTTTAAATGCTGAGAACATTACAGTTACACAAATCAGTTCGAGAAACCTAGACACTATTCCTGTTGCGGCTATTACAATTATTGCAGTTTCAGATGATGCAATTGCGCTAGTTTCTTCAAAAATAAAAAACGCTCTTGTGGTACATACTTCTGGAGCATGTGAAATGAACGAATTAAAAAACACCAAGAAAAAAGGAGTTTTTTATATGCTGCAAACATTTTCTAAAGAGAAAGAAGTCGATTTTTCTGAAGTTCCCTTTTGTATAGAAACTGCGGATGAAAAAGACCGTAAATTACTTGAAAAAGCAGCAAAAAGTATTGGTAAAAAAGTATATACTATAAATTCTGAACAACGAAAAGCAATACATATTGCTGCCGTTTTTGTCAATAATTTCACCAATCACCTCTATAAAATGGGGAATGATCTTTGTGAAGAGCATCGAATCCCCTTTGAAGTTCTTCATCCTTTAATTAAAGAAACTGCTTCAAAAATTGAAATACTTTCCCCTGAAAAAGCACAAACAGGACCTGCAATTAGAAACGACAAAAAAACAATAAAAAAACATTTAGATTTGCTGAACAAAGCGCAACAGAAAATCTATAAAGTTTTAACAAAATCAATCCAAAATGGAAATTAGTTACAAGCAATTATTACCTAAAATAAATACTTTTATTTTTGATGTAGACGGAGTTCTTACCAATGGAATGCTAACCATAATGCCCGA